>NZ_JBIMJQ010000073.1:0-1016 GCF_043674215.1 Streptococcus sp. A22 | reverse complement strand
TTTGTGAGTTAAATATAAGATATTCACTAATTTCTGATATTGACTGATTCGTATATACCAATAGAAATTTGGCATATGCTATTTTCTCCTTCTTAATGTATGCACCAACAGTCATACCTATATCTATCTTGAATTTACGCATGAAGTGATACTGACTTAGACCAATTTCTGTGCATATTGACTGAATGGTGAGCTGACGGTTGATATTTCTTTTAATCATCCTGACTGCTTTTGCTATGTCTGAAGAGACACCAGATACTCTATAATCTGCAGTACTTAAAGCGAAATGCTCCAAAATACTGTTATACATAGCAACGGACTCTTCTCTTTTTCTCAGAGAACTAAAGCGATTTCCGTAATAGCTACTGATTGCACCTGACATTTCAATAGGAAGACCGCCAGCAATAGCATAGTACATCGATAGATACAGACAGAATGTCAGCATGGATTTTGTTGATTGTTCATTATTACAAAATTCAAAAAGTGCATTAAGGTAATCTTGATCCCGGTTCAGCTGTTTAAGTGTAGTTATATCACCATTTTGGACAAGCTCAAGTCTTGTTCGTAAGTCCTGATAACTTTGTTCAATCGTCCGCTTTGAAAGCTCAGACGTTTGTAGTCCCATGATATCAGTCGAAAAAAATTGTACCAGTTTATTCACTAAACTCTCAATAGAAAAAGATAAATTCTTATCTAATGCAAAGTAATACATCATCACACATATTTCACTAAACTTTCTGATATCGAGCACAGTCCATTCATTGTCATTGCTTCCCTGATAAATCATCAATGGGTTAATGTTCTCTACCATCACTGGACCAATCTGAACGTACATTGCTTTATCATCAGATTCAAATGTGCATCGGACAGCACCAAGAGGATGAACTCCGATTCTGAATCCTGGTAAATCTTCAATCCAATATTGGCTCATATCATAATCGGTTCTGTTGCAAAGTTTTAAATCTACTATCAAATAAGGTAGAATAATAGAAAAAGATAGCAGGAGGAATGACGAT
>NZ_JBIMJQ010000072.1:0-1026 GCF_043674215.1 Streptococcus sp. A22 | reverse complement strand
GAAGTCTACCAAAACTTGCGGGATCTCAGCCGTTTCTATCAGAATCTGACCGAGGACATTGTTCGAGCTAAAAACCGCCTGCACAAGGCCTTACAGGTCACTTTCCCTGAATTGGAAAATATCTTGTCAACACCAACTGGTGAACAATACTGGAACCTGGTCATAGCTTTTCCTTGCAAGGACTTCGTGCTTGATTTAAGCAAGGACGAACTCTCAGAAAGCATTCGTCAATCTACTTCAAAACGGATTTCTGACAAGCGTGTAGCTTACTTAGCAGAGAAGCTGACAGCACTAGCCAATCAGTCTTATTGTGCCGTTAAGAAAACCTCTCCGGTCATGGAAGAGGTGCGTTACTATGCAAAAGAATTGCTTAGACTTTTTGAACAGAGACAAACTGTCTTAGACAAAATGGTTACTCTAGCTAAGCCTTTACCAGAGTATGACATTCTGCTTTCTATTCCTGGAATAGCTGAGACGACTGCAACAAGTATTATTGGCGAACTGGGAGATATCCGCCGTTTTCAGTCTGCCAATCAAATCAATGCCTTTATCGGTATTGACCTGAGACACTATGAATCTGGAAACCTCATCGCTAAAGAACACATTACCAAGCGTGGCAATCCCTATGCTAGAAAGATTCTGTTCAAATGCATTCACAATATCGCTTCAGCTAGTCATACCAATCCTTGCCATATCGCAGACTTTTATGAGAAACGAAAAAGGCAATCGCAAACGACTTCAACCAAGCCACACACGATTGCCTCCATACACCGTCTCATTCGGACAATGTATTACCTCATTACGCATAATAAGCTTTACGATTATACTTCTACCCAAAATCGGTAAAACTGTTTATGCACTATCATTGTAACACCTTATCAAAAAATTTCAACATAAGGTGTTGCTTTTGTATACACTTTTTACACTAAACTTTAGTCCAAAATAAAATAATTTCCATATTTGGATTACGAGACTCAAAATATTTTTCGTCAAATACCTTGATGGACTTGACAAATGGTAGAAAAA
>NZ_JBIMJQ010000070.1:0-1091 GCF_043674215.1 Streptococcus sp. A22 | reverse complement strand
AGAGGTAAAGGAGAGGGAGCTAAAATCGCCATTCCAGTCTTAACACCAGATAGACTAGAAAAACGGCAACATGGTCGTCGACTTAAGGACAATCAAGACCCTATGTTTACTTTGACAAGTCAAGACAGACACGGAGTTGTTGTCGCAGGAAATCTGCCGACTAGCTTTGACCAGACTGGAAGAGTATTCGACACTTCTGGCTTGTCACCGACTTTGACCACCATGCAAGGTGGAGACAAGGTGCCAAAGATTTTGCTGAGGGAGGAGCTGCCATTTCTGAAAATCAAGGAAGCCACAAAAACAGGGTACGCAAAGGCAACTCTTGGAGACTCTGTCAATCTGGCTTATCCAGACTCAACCAAACGTAGGGGACGTGTGGGAAAGGGAATATCCAATACTCTGACGACTTCAGACAATATGGGAGTGGTGGTTGCTGCTCTGGAATATCGACAGGATAAGTGGTATGAAGTCACAGGCATTGTCTTAGAGGGGAAACTTTATCGCCTGAGAATAAGACGACTGACACCAAGAGAGTGTTTCAGACTTCAAGGCTTTCCTGATTGGGCTTTTGACAAAGCAGAAAGTGTTTCCAGTAAGAGCCAACTATACAAACAGGCCGGCAATAGCGTGACTGTCACAGTTATTGAAGCCATTGCCAGTGAATTTAGAAGAACGGAAGAGGAAGAAAAACATGAACCTACTACATAAGAAAAGTATCCTAGATTGTACTGAATTAGAAGAACATATTCACCAAGTTGAAACCAATCAGTTATTACAAAAGATACTGTCGCTCCCCAATTTTGATTGTGACTTTGAGGTGACTTTTGAAGATGATTACCACAAAGAGATGAATGATCCCCTATTCTACGAATCCAATCTTCATCGGATTTCGGATTTTATGGAAACTAGGGATATTAAAAATGGTGTAGATACTCTCTTGACGAAAGACAATCACCTGGCCTTTCGTGCCTTTGGTGAAAATTATTCTGCTAGAGGAAAGGATGGCATTTTAACGACTTTAGTGACGGTCAAGTGCTTTGGTGAAGGACGGATGCCCATTGATATGAGTCGCTATTTCTCAACTCCTGAAC
>NZ_JBIMJQ010000006.1:0-113515 GCF_043674215.1 Streptococcus sp. A22 | reverse complement strand
ATGAGTTTCTGGTAGAATGAGTGTTGGACATGTTCATCTGCTTTCTATACTGAGTTGGGGAATTCTAGTATATCAGATGAACATGTCTTTTTTGTTGCACTTCATTTTACAACGCGGGGTATTAACATATTCAGCATTTTGTGGAAAATAAATACCATCTCTATTTTTTAAAATTATCTGTACTAGAAGCTCAGAAAGATTATCAATATGAAACATACTTCTCGAATTTTAAAATTATGGAAAGATTGAAGTTCTCTGGGCCAACTTTGACAATTTAGAATAATTTCCCTTTGAACCTTTTCCATATATCATTGGTGGTCTTATTATTACGACTTTAAATGTATTACCTGAAAGCTTATTTAGTTTTTGCTCTGCTTGCCACTACTATCTCCATAAAAATCAGAAGCGTTCGGTTTGGTTAGTTTAGTAATGACCCGTTCACCACTTGTACTATCCCCATACACAATGATACTCCTCATAAATATAAACTGAACTACACCCGCTTGCTTAGCAATCTATGCAACATATTTCAACTTTAATAGTCTAGCTAGCACGCCTCCATAAATAACTGGTTTGATTGTATATGAAATAACTAAATCTGGTTTGATTTGTCTTAACAATTTATAATAGGCTAAAACAGTTGCAATATCACGAAACGGATTTATCCCTCGTCTATCTATAGGTGTATCAATAAATTTACAACCTTTTTCAACTAATTTTTCGATAAGTTTTCCATATGGTAATGAAATGAATACTTCATTCTTCAATAAAAGATTCTCAATCAATTCTTTTCTAAATTTGTATAAACCAACATCGTTATTTGCTAAAATTAATATCTTCATACTTTTCTTTTTCTCGCTGGAACACCTAAATAAATTCCTGACTCTATACAGTCTTTAACAACTACTGCACCCGCACCTATAAATATCTCATTTTTGATACTTATATTATTTACTATAGTCGCTCCAGCACCTATCCAAGTACAGGTACCTATATTAACACTACCTGCCACATGTGCTCCAACAGAAACATGTACAAAATCCCCAATTATACAATCATGATCCACCGAAGAGGCTGTATTTATTATTGAACCTCTCCCTATTGTTACATCAGAATTTATTACTGCCCCCGCCATAATAACTGTCCCAGCATTAACAACAACACGTCTTGAAATTACCGCTGAGGGGTGAATCAAAGTTGCAATTCTATCCTGAGGTAGTAAACTTTGTTTAGTTGCTCTAACTTTGTTATCACCTATAGCTATGATGAATTCAAAATCAGACAATTCTTCAATATAATGTGACGTACCAACAATAGGATAGCCTGCACATTCACCAGTAAAATAATCATCTAAAAACACAATTTGATTGTAGCCATTTTTTTCAGCAATATCCGCAACTACCTTTCCATGACCACTAGCTCCAATAATCGCAAGTTTTTTCATTTGTTTCCTTTAAATTCTTCCATTGTTGCCGATTCGGTGGAAGAAATACCACTTCTTTTTAAAACAGTCCGAACTGTTTGAAGAATAATTCTAATATCACCAATAAATGTAACGTTATTTACATACTCAACATCCATCACAAATTTTTCTTCCCAACTTAAAGAATTTCGACCATTAGCTTGAGCATAGCCTGTCAATCCCGGTCTAACTTCATGTCTTCTTGCTTGCTCTTCAGAGTATAGCGGTAAGTATTTGGACAGTAACGGCCTTGGACCAACTATACTCATATCTCCCTTCAAAATATTAACGAGTTCAGGCAGCTCATCTAAACTAGTAGATCTAAGCCACTTCCCAAACGAGGTTAATCGGACTTTGTCTGGTAATAATTGACCATGCTCATCTTTTTCATCAGTCATCGTCCGAAACTTATACATTTTGAAAATCTTTTCATCTTTGCCGGGTCGTTCTTGCTTAAACAAGACTGGTGAACCTAATTTAAAATATACTAGAACACTGACCAGAGCAATGATAGGGGATAGCAAAATAATCGCTATTAAAGATAAGATAAAATCTATCAAACGTTTAAAATATTTTTCGTATAATCCTTTATTCATTTTTCCTAATTTCTATTCAAAGCAAGCTCTTATGGTCTCAATAATAATATTCTGCTCTTCTACAGTCATCTTATTATCACTCGGAAGACATAGTCCGCGTTCAAAAAGATCTGTACCTACCTCTGAGTAATTTCCCTCAATATAAGCATTGGTTTGTGCTCTACCATTTCCATGCTTTGTAATAAATGGATTCATTCTAAAAATTGGTTGTGAGTGCATTGGTTTCCAGATTGGGCGACCTTCTGCATTGATTGCATTTAGTGCATCTAGTATTTCTGACGGAGTTGTTTTCCCTTTCTCAGATGTGTAGAGGACATCATTATCCGAACGCACCTGTTTTGCCATGGCTTCTGGATTAATAGTTAAGCAAGATAACCAATAATTCGGTACTGAATTAGTTGAATCAAATGGATTCATTTTGATCGGTATATCCTTCAATCCTTCTTGGTAACGTTCATAAATAGCTTTTTTCTGAGTAATATGGTCATCTAAATAGGGCATCTGTCCACGCACAACACCAGCTATAACATTGCTCATTCGATAGTTGTAGCCAATCTCTTCATGTTGGTACCAAGCAGCCTGCTCACGTGCTTGGGTAGACCATTTTCTGACTTTATTTGCCGCCTGCAAATCACTGGTCAATAAAGCTCCACCACTTGAACCTGTAATAATTTTATTACCGTTGAAAGAAATAATAGAATGGCGTCCAAAGGTTCCTGTTTGTTTCCCCTTATAAGTCGCACCCAGAGATTCCGCCGCATCTTCAACAAGAATTGCTCCGTGTTTATCACAGATAGCTTGTATCTCATCTATTTTTGCAGGTACTCCATACAAGTGAACCAAAACAACAACTTTTACATCCGGATAAATTTCAAATGCTTTCTCCAATGCATCCGGATCCATATTCCATGTTTCATATTCCGAATCAATAAAGATTGGGATACCACCTTCATATGTCACAGGATTAACTGTGGCAGAAAAAGTAACATCCGAACAAAAAACAAAGTCACCCTTTTTAATCTCTGCTAACTTCATTGCCAAATGCAGTGCAGAAGTACCAGACGAAAGCGCAATGACATTTTCACTCTTAGTGTAATCTTTTATCTGTTCCTCTAATGCATTTATATTCGAACCAGCTGTAGTCATCCAGTTTGTATCATATGCTTCCTTCATAAATTTCAGCTCTTCACCATGCATTGTTGGAGAAGCCAACCAAACTTTATTTTCGAAAGGTACTACATTTTTTGAAAAATCAAATGCCATTTTCAATCTCCTTTTTCTTAAAACTAGTTAAGTATTTAATACTCAATCCTAAAATATTCCAAGTAGATTTTGAATCTATCTTGAGCGGATAGAAAAGTATCTAGCAAGAAACCATTTTGGTTCCCCTATTTCGAAAGACCACGATAGTAATAGTACTTCATATCATCGCTGATAATAAACAGAACATAGTTGTGTTTCAAATATAACTTGAACAAAATTAGTCGTCCAACCCTGCCATTACCATCTTAAAGAGGATGGATACATTCAAAACGAACATGAATGTGAAGACTATCCTCAAAATCAATCGCATTAGTCTTATAGATATACCATGTCTGGTCATACATCAGTTGACTTCCGTCTAACTGCTTAGAAGTGAAAGCCAGCTCTATCTGAACCTTATGGTAAAGGCTACCTTTGACACTGTTTTCTTTTCTCTCAATAACGTATGACCTACCTCATGAACGTATTTCAACCTTCCTAGAATTTAAATCCCATTTAAACTCTAGGAAAGTAAAAATAACTTTTACTTTCTTAATCCTGTCGTGCGAAGTCAATCAAGACATTTTTCAACTCGACCTTGTCCAGGGACAATAGGCGATCGATAAAGTCTTGGACTCGTTCCTTATCCTGATTGGTCACTCGACCAACGAAGATCTTTTCATGAACTTGTTCACTGATACGCTCTTCTGTTGACAAAAGCTCCTCGTAGAGCTTTTCACCAGGACGAATTCCAGACTCTACTATCTGAATCTCTTCTTCTGTGTGTCCACTGAGCTTGATGACCTTACGGGCCAAGTCCAAGATGTGTACAGGGTCACCCATGTCTAGGACAAAGACCTCACCACCATTGGCCATGTAGCCAGCCTGAATGACCAAGCGACTGGCCTCCGGAATGGTCATAAAGTAGCGGGTCATGCGGTAGTCCGTGACCGTCACTGGCCCACCTTTCTTGATCTGTTCCTTGAAGAGCGGAACCACACTACCCCGACTACCTAGTACATTCCCAAATCGGACAGCTACAAACTGGGTCTTACTGTCTCCGTTCAAGCCGGTTACAATCATTTCAGCCACACGTTTGGTCGCTCCCATAACATTGGGTGGATTGACCGCCTTGTCCGTCGATACCATGACAAATTTGTCAACGCCTGCTTCTTTTGCAGCCTCTGCCACATTCTTGGTCCCAAAGATATTGTTTTTAACCGCTTCATGTGGATTGTACTCCATCAGTGGAACATGCTTATGTGCCGCTGCATGATAGACAACGTGGGGCTGAAATTCCTTCATGACTGAGAACATCAAGTCTCTGTCTTGGATATCGGCTATGACAGGAATGAGTTCTATTTCTTCTCCATAGAGACTTACCATCTCCCGATGAATCAGATAGATCGAATTTTCCCCGTGACCCACCAAAATCAGACGGTCGGGCTTGAACCGTGCCACCTGTCGACACAGCTCCGAACCGATAGAACCTCCGGCTCCAGTAACCAAGACTGTCTTATCCTTAAAATAGCTGCTTAATTCTTCCTGATCCAAAACAACCTCAGGTCTGCCCAACAAATCCGCAATATCAATCTCCTTGAGGGAGCTGACAGAGATATTGCCCGCAATGATATCTTCAATACTAGGCATGGAATTGACCTTAACGTTCACTGAATTACAGATTTCGACTAAGGATTCTCGCTCTTTACCGGATAATGATGGAATAGCGATGGTGACCTGCTCAATCTCCAAATCCTTGACCAAGGCTGGTATGTCGTTGCGATTTCCGATTACCTTGACATTGCGAATATAGCTATTGAGCTTACTTGGATCCGCATCCACAATACCTACCAAATCAAAATCCAATTTGCGTTCGATAACGGTATTGATGAAAAGCTGTCCTCCGTCACCGGCACCAACAACCAGGGTCCGAACTGGCCGTCGTGTATTTGACTTGGACTTGGATTTAGACTTTCCATCATGGATGGCACGCCAAGTTAGACGGGGTACCACCATCAAGACAAAGGTCAAAATACTTGAAGTGAGAATAAAGCGATAGGAAAACGTTTGCCAAAGGAAGAAGGATGAAAGCAAGAGAAAGCCATAGGCCATCACTACGCTCAATCCAATCTTAAAGAGTGACTCATAGTCAGTGTAGCGTGTAATGAGTGAGAAGACCTTCAAGTAAATAGATAGGGCTAGGTAGACAATGGTCACTAGAACAAATCCAACTTTCAGCTGTTCATTCGGCAAGTCTATAATAACCCCTAAAAAGAGATTACTCAATACAAAGGATAGGGCAATCGACATGAGATCGAATCCCAATAAAATGATTCGTTTTACTGATCGTGACATATCTCTGAATTACCGATTGATTCGGTCTATTTCTTTCCGTAATTTCCATAATTGCCATAGGCACCGTAAGCACCGTATGAACCGTATTTTTCCAACTTGGTGTCAAATTTATTTAAGATAACACCAAGGAATGGAGTCCCTGTTTGCTCGAGTTGCTCTTTGACCTTTTGTAGAGCTTTCCGTTTGATTCTTCCAGCTTCTGCCACTGTCAAAACGGCATCACACTTTTGAGCAATAATAGCTGCATCAATGACTACACCAAGTGGGGCACAGTCGACGATGACATAGTCAAAATATCGACGGAGGGTCGCAAGGAGGTTTTCGAAATTCTTGCTTTGCAAGAGGGCTGTGGGGTTAGGCGACACCTTCCCTGCCTCGATAACAGTCAGATTTGGAATGTCTGTATCACAGAGTCCTTGGGAAAGGTCCGTCGTTCCTGCCAAATAGTCTGTCAAGCCCGTAATCTTGGTTTTTGGCTTAAAGAAGCCAGACATGACGGAATTTCGAATATCGGCATCCACCAATACAGTCTTATAGCCCGCACGCGCATAGGCCACCGCTAAACTGGCTGATGTGGTCGACTTTCCTTCATTGGATTGAGCAGACGTAATGGCCACTACCTTGATATCCTCCCCACTCAACTGGATGTTGGTTCGGATTGCATTGAAATACTCTTCCGTCTTTTTTAATAATACTTTTTTATCTCTAGACGTTTCTAATACTGCCATGGTTCTCTCCTATTTCAATTTGGCTACATCTGGTACTACACCCAGCAATGGCAAGCCCATCTTTTCTTCAATGTCCTCTGGGCGTTTGATGCGGTCATCCAAGACTTCTTTCACCAGAACCAAGGCCACTGCCAGAAAAGCACCAACCAAAAATCCGAGGGCAATATTGCGTTTTGTATTTGGAGTCGACGGTGTTTTTGCTGGTCGAGCCTCTTCGAGTGTTGTTACATCACTAACCTTGGTAACGTCGATGATTTTCTGGGCAGCTACTGTACGAAGGCCGTTGGCTATGCGCGCCGCTTCATTGGCATCCTCATCACGTACTGTGATCGACACAATACGCGTATCAACTGGGATGCTGACAGAAACCTTGCTGGCCAAATTTGATGTGAGTTTTAGTTCTTCTGTTACCGTAGAGAGAACATCCTGGGATAGGATAATTTCCTTATAGTCTTTTACCAGATAGGTACCCGCTTGGAGTTCTTGTGCCGTCAAGTTTTGACCACCATCAGCCACCTTATTGACCACGTAGATTCGAGTGGTACTAACATACTGAGGTGTCTCTACGAAAACGGAGTAGGCAAATGTCACGGAAACCCCCAACAGGGCACTCAAAAGGATTAAAAACTTCTTCCGCCATAGATTTTTCAATAGATATAGAACGTCAATTTCCATAACATTCGATTCTTGGTTGTTCATACTGTCTCCTAAAGTTTAAAGTTTATTTTGCATAAGGGCAATTGGGTTTTCTATAAGCAAGGCCTTGGCACGGTCGTGTCCGTACTCTTTCTCAATGAGTTGGAAGGCCTGGTCCATATAGGGTGGCCGACTGCTTGTATTGTGCATATCACTTGCCACAAAGTGCACCAGTTCGTTGTCTAAGAAGTACTGGGCCCGTTGTTTATAGGTTTTGTGCCGATCTCCAAATAGTTTGGGTTTCAAGACACTAGAACTATTGATCTGCATATAGGCACCCATGGCGATGAGATCTGAAACTTTTCCACCTTCACCCGCCAAAACATCGTAACGTTCGATATGAGCGAGAATGGGAGTCAAGCCCAACCGCAAGATATCACGCACAGCTTCCTGAATTTTTTTGTAGCTAGTTGACCCGCTAAATTCAATCAAGACACTGCTAGAATTTCCATAGGTTGGTAGTTCTTTTCGTTCTAACTTACCAATGACATCATCGGTAAAGTAAATCTCCGCCCCGTAGAAGATAAAGAAATCTTCTGATATTGTTTTGGCCAGGGCCTGGACCTGCTTGAAGTTCTCTCTAATGACCGCCTCCGGAGTCTCAAACATGCCTTTTCGGCGATGAGAGGTGGCTACGATACCGCGCACCCCTTGTTGATAGCTAATCTTTAAAAGGTCCAAACTTTCTTCTGCAGTTTTTGGACCATCGTCCACACCAAATATGATATGTGAATGAATATCTAACATCCTATTCTCCTGACATGACTTCCTGCATAGCTGCTTTCATTTGGTTGAGGCTATCTGGATTGACCTCCATCATATACAATTGATAACCTGGCATTGCATAAGAAGGCAAGAGACCTGTACTTCCAGTACCCTGCAAGGCTTGGGATTGAACTGTGTAACTGCCACTGCTTTCCATCTGGGTATTGACCAATTTCATTATGGTTTCCAAACTCATATTGGTCTGGATCGAATCTTGTAGGTTGTTGATGATGGATTGGTAATTGGTTAAATTTTCAGGTCTGCTTAACTTTTGAATGAGAGCCGCAATGACTTTCTCCTGGTTTTTTCCACGGTCATTGTCGCCGCCCTGTAGCGAATAGCGTTCGCGTACAAACATTAAAGCTTTTTCAGAATCCAAATGGATGGTTCCGACAGGGAAATCATGACTTCCTTTGGTAAAGGCCTGGTCATTGACGACATCCACCCCACCTACGAGGTCAATTAATTTTAGGAAGGAGGTAAAGTTCACACGCGCATAGTAATGGATATCGATGTCATAGAGATTTTCCAAGGTATGCATGGAAGCTTCTACCCCGTAAATCCCTGCGTGGGTCAATTTGTCTTTTTGATTTTGCCCACCATCTGCAATCGCAACATAGCTATCACGAGGGGTGGTGGTTAAGAGTACCTGTTTGGTCGCCTGATTGATGGTCATGATGATATTGACGTCCGAACGGGAAACGGTCGAGATTGGTCCATAGGTGTCAATGCCGCTAATATAGATGTTCAAGACATCGCCAGTCGGTTGGTTGACTGCTGTTTCAACCTTTTTTGTCAAGGTGAAACTGTAGATCTTTTTGACCTTGGTGTCAAAGTCTGGGTCTTCCGCAGACAGGATATCTGCAAATACTCCGTTCAAGACCATGGCCTGACTCTCACCAGCAAGCATCTTCTGATAAGCATCCAGATAGGAATCCGTTTTAGTTGGTGTCAGAGATAGTTTTTTTGTCAGAGACAGGTTGTCCAACAAGGCTTGGATATTGTCGCCGTCATTTCCGGTAGGCGCCAACAATTCTGTCACTTGACTGATATCCGAGACCTGGCTATCTGCAGGAACCAGAACACTCATCTCATATTCAGAATAGGTGGCGTTTGAATTCAACTTGTTCGAAAGGTTGACGATACTCTGGACTCCATAGAGACCGACAGAACTAACGACAAGGCCTAGAATAAGCAGGAATGCGGTCACTACTTTAGCTCTTTTTCCTAAAATAAGGAACAAACAAACAAGTCCCAAGATAATGGCCAACCCAGCCAGGACCAGGTTGAGATTGCGAAAGGCAAGAATGTCATACCGAAACACTTGATACAGTAGGAAACCAACTGCTCCTGTGTAGAGGATGAGCAAGGTTAGGTTTGCCCAATGCAGCTGGTTTCTTCGGGATGATGTTTTTGTTCGACTCATGGTAATTTAACCCTTTCATTCAAAACTGTAACATTACTATTATATCACAAGTTCTGTGCCTCTTCTAACAAATTACTGCCCTAAGTTAACATTTTTGTTACAAAAGGCACATGTAATGGTTTTCAATTGGTCTTTCTGACAAAAACAAGATTCAATTGATCGGAAAGTTCTGCCTGATAAGAAAATCCATCAACGGTAACCTGTTGAAGAGCTTCCAATTCAGTAATCCCTTCCTTGGCCATCACAGAAACAAGGCGTCCTCTGCCCTTTTTTGAAATGGTTGAGTGTACCCTTCGTTTGCCATCCTTTTCCTCCATAAAGGTCACCCGGACTAGTTTTTTCTGAATCTGGGGAGAAAATACCTGTTCAAATTCAGAAGAAGCGAGGGATAGGATCCAGTCTTCTTCTTCAACGACTTTGTCAAAGGCCGGTCGCCAGTATTGCTTGAGGGATTTCCCTTCCACTTTGATCCCTGCTTGAAAATCAAGCCGATGGGGAGAAATAAGGTGGTCCGGGCTGATGAGCCCATACAAGGCTGTAGCTAGGAGGACATGTTTTTTTAGATAGACCTCCTCATCTATTGTCAGGTCTCTTCGGTCCATATACCGGTACATCAATCCGTCGTACAACAACCAGGCTGGATAGGTTTTAGCTTGCTTAGCTTCAATCCGCTTCCAGCGATCCAACTCCAATCCAGCACGGTCATGAGAGATTTTATAAAAGGAAGCTAATTCTTCCTGCTGGAATTGGCTACAGGTTTGAGCGACCGCTAAACTGGTTGGGTCCAAGGAGCGAAAGGAATGGTTTTCAATAGTGGTATTGAGTTCTTTTGCATTTGGAAGTATGATTTTCATAGTTCTAGTATACCACGAATGCTAGGGGCTGACACTTGAAAACACGCGCCACTTGTTCACAGAACAGTTTTATACTATACTAGGACCATAGATCTGTAGGGGGACAGTTGATGAGTAAATACAGGGACATCGTTGAAGACATCCTAGACGGAATCGAACGACAAGACTATAAGCGAGGAGAAAAACTACCTTCCATTCGCCAATTAAGTCTGCAGTACGAGTGCAGCAAGGATACTGTTCAAAAGGCTATGCAGGAACTCAAGTATCAAAACAAGATTTATGCGGTCGAAAAAAGTGGCTACTATGTTTTGGATGACCGCGACATTTTAGAAGAGTCCATTGATCTGGATCTGACTGATTTTGAAGAACTGCCTTATGAGGACTTCCGTATTTGTTTACACCAAAGTTTGATTGGCCGTGAAAATTACCTCTTCAATTATTACCATCAGCAAGCCGGATTGACAGAATTAATCACTTCTGTTCAACAGCTCCTAATGGACTACCATGTCTATAGCCGAAAAGACCAATTGGTCATCACTGCTGGCAGTCAACAAGCCCTCTATATCCTGAGCCAATTGGATTTCGGTCCCGACCGAACCCATATCCTCATCGAGTCTCCTACTTATTCTCGTATGGAGGAATTGATTCGCCAACAAGGCCTGCCTTACCTGACCATTCAACGCAGTATGGAAGGGATTGACTTGGACCGACTGGAAGGTCTTTTTCAGACTGGAACGATAAAATTTTTCTATACCATTCCACGTTTGCATAACCCACTGGGGACAAGCTACGATAGAAAAACCATGGAGAGGATCGTTCACCTTGCCAAGCGCTATCAGGTCTATCTCATCGAAGATGACTACTTGGCTGATTTTGATGGAAACCGTCAACTACCCTTACATTACCTTGACAAGAACGACTTTGTCGTCTATATCAAGTCATTCTCACCAACCTTATTCCCAGCTCTACGGATAGGTGCCGTTAGCCTGCCTCCCCGTCTCCTCGATGCTTTTTTAACCTATAAAGGATTGATTGACTACGATACCAACCTGATCATGCAAAAGGCACTTTCTTTGTATATCGATAATGGGATGTTCACTCGTAACACGCAGCAGCTGCGGGAGCAATCCTTAAATGAAGAAGTTCAAATACAAGATTTGATCAAAAAATATCCTCTTGCTTATCCCTATCAGGTAGTGCGTGACCAGTTAATCGTTCAATTTCCAGATAATCCGAGAACTGCAAGACTTGAAGGACGATACCAGCTTATCCGTAACGGTACCTTTGCCTATCTTCTCCTCCGTCTCCATCCACATCTTGAAGACACACTAAAAGAGCTTAGCACCTTCTACAAGGACTAAGCTCTTTATTCTTATTTTAAAGGATAGCTTCCTGCCTTTCCATCAAGGAAATCCAGTTAGCAATAAGCTGGCAAGTAAGATGCACTCTCTCTTGCTTAACCACCTACACATATTGTCCAGTGCTTCTATCTCTCATACCCCATCAAGAGGCCGCCCTCTTCTGCATAGAAAGAGCAAAGGCCGGAAGTCGCAACTTCTTCGATACTGGCTTCTGGATAGGTTTCCTTCACCAAATCCGAAAATTGTTGGAAGAACTTATCGTTATTACGATGAGCCATAATGATGCGTCCGCCCTTATAGCCAGCCTTTTTCATTTCTTCCCAAGCTGCGGTGACCGATTTTTTGTGACCACGAGCCTTTTGTAACAATTCCAACTTGCCTTCGCTGCTGGCTTCACCGACCATACGGATGTTCAACAAACCAACGACTGCTCCGACTAGCTTGCTGAGACGGCCATTTTTAACCAGATTGTCGACCTTAGCAAGGACAAACAATAATTTACTATTTTCTTGGTAGGTGGTAATAGCTGATACGACTTCTTCAAACTCTAAGCCTGAGGCAATCAAACGATTGATTTCCGTAACCAGTAAGTCCATCTCGCCTCCAGCTGATAAACTATCAAGCAAATGAATCTTAGCATCTGGATGCTCTTCCAAATACATATCGCGGGCAACACGAGCCGCATTAAAAGAGCCAGACAAACCACCGGTAATCGTCACAACGATAACATTTTCTGCACCTGCAAAAGCCTCCTCATAGGCCTGAGTGCTAGGACAGGCAGATGTCGCTGCCTCAGAAGTTGACTGCATGACAGAGACCATCTGATCAATATCTAGACTCGCATCATCAACAAAGGTCTGGTCCCCTATCTGAATACTCAGGGGAACACTGACAAACTCCGTACCCGGCGCAAGCTGAGCTAGTTGACGGTAATCACAGCCAGAATCCGCAACAATTTTCCATTTTGACATTTTCTTATCTCTTTTCTTTTGAATGATTTAATTAGTTGACAAGGTGCTCTATCTTACTCTACAATTATATCATTAAATCATTAGTTATGAAAGCATTTCCAATCGGATGTCACAGTAGAAAGGAAGAATATGACCGAGCGTAAAATTTCACCAAAATCCTTGAAAAATCTCTATCAATCCAACAAGGAGGCCAATCAGCTGACCAAGGAATCTCTCGAGACCGCTCTGCTATTTCTCCTTGAAAAAAAGGAACTCAAGCACATTTCCGTCTCTGAATTAGTGCGCAAGGCAGGTGTTTCGCGCAACGCCTTCTACCGCAACTACAAATCCAAGGAAGAAATTTTGGAAATCTACTACGAACGGACTTCCAGCAACCTTAAAAAGAAATGGCATGATTTGCAAGATAAGGTTCAAAAAGATGGCGTCAAACAAAGTTTTGCAGATTTTGTCCAAGAACAAAAACGCAAGGCAGAGCAAAGCAAAACCTTTTCCAATGTCAGTCAATGGATCAAAGACAAGACCAAACGAGATTAATGTCTCGTTTTTTCTTTCTCTCAAACGCAAAAAAACTTGACCAATTAGCCAAGTTTTTAAGGAGATTATGAAAAATATTTAGGATTGACTATAGTATACCCCAACTGCCAACCGTTTCCATCGGTCTTAGGACTGAAAAATACGTTGCAACCAAAAATTTTCTATATCTAATCTATTTTTTGCCTAATTTTCTAGTCTTTTTGAGGGCGGCGGCGACTGCCTTGATAATGGCGTAACGGAAGCCTTCTTTTTCAAGAGCCACTACGCCTGCAATAGTCGATCCACCTGGCGAGGTCACTTCTTGCCTCAACTGGGCTGGATGCTTGTCGCTGGATAATACCATTTGAGCAGTTCCAGCCAAGGTTTGTGCAGCCAAAATTTTCGCATCCTCCGCTGTAAGACCATTCTGCACACCCGCATCTGTCAGGGCCTCAATCATCTGATAGACGAAGGCAGGTCCACAGCCCGCGATAGCCGTCGCAGCATCTATCAACTTCTCTGGCACTTGCTGTACCTTGCCAGATTTTTCTAAAATTTGTTCCAATAGCGGAGCGAGTTCTTGATTGACCACGCTATAGGTTGTCATACCTTGGCCGATAGCGACCGGTGTATTGGGCATGATACGGATGAGTTTGTCTACCGATACAAATGCTGCCAGGCTGTCAAGGGTCACACCCGCTGCCATGGAAATCCAAATGGCCGACGGATTCTGGCTAATCTGGTCCTGTAAGCCTGACAAGACTGACTGAATCAGGTGAGGCTTGACCCCAAGGAAAATAATCTCAGCCTGCTCTGCTATTTCTTCATTAGATAAGAGCTGACCGCCTAGCTGAGTTTGTAGAGCCAGGGCCTTTGCTTGGTTGTGATTACTGAGGAGGAGCTGGGTGTCTGCTTGCTGGGTGTCTGCTTGCTGGCTGACTGCTTGTGCCAAGGCCGCTCCCATATTGCCCAGTCCGATAAATCCAATCTTCATCTTGTCCTCCTAACGAATATGGCCGTCGCCTGTGATGATGTACTTGTAGGTGGTCATCTCACGCAGGCCCATTGGACCACGGGCGTGCATCTTCTGGGTGGAAATACCTAACTCACAGCCCAGACCAAACTCGCCACCATCAGTAAAGCGAGTTGAGGCATTGACATAAACAGCCGCCGAGTCCACGTAGAGTGTGAACAAGTCTGCTGTCTGGCTGTTTTCCGTCACAATCGCCTCGCTGTGCCCTGTCGAGTGTTGAGCGATATGGCTGATAGCCTCTTCTACACTTGAAACGACTTTAACTGCCAAGATAAAGTCCAGAAATTCTGTATCAAAATCCTGCTCACCTGCTGGTCTGGCTTGGTTGAGTAGAGCCTGGGCCTTCTCGTCAGCCCGCAATTCTACCTGACCAGAAAGAGCTTCCTCAAGACGAGGTAGGAATTGGCTGGCAATTTCTTCATGAACCAATAAAACTTCAGCCGCATTACATGCTGAGGGACGATTAACTTTCGCGTTGACGGCAATTTGTAAAGCCTTGTCCAAGTCTGCATCCTTATCGACATAGACATGGCAGATTCCTGTACCTGTTTCAATAACAGGAACTGTTGCATTTTCAACAACAGCTTGAATGAGCCCTGCACCACCACGAGGCACCAATAGGTCAATCTTGCCTTTTGCGGTCATCAACTCTGTCGCAGAGGCTCGGCTAGTATCTTGGACTAGCTCAATCACCTTAGGTGATAGGCCGACCTCTTCCAGCCCTGCTTTTAAAGCTGAAACAATGGCCTGAGAAGAATGAAAGGCATCCTTACCACCACGCATAATGACTGCGTTGCCACTCTTGATAGCAAGTCCTGCAACATCTGATGTCACATTTGGTCGGCTTTCGTAAATCATCCCTACCAAGCCAAAGGGAATAGACTTCTTACTAATCTTCAACCCATCTGCCCGAGTGGATTCTTCCAAGGTCAAACCAACTGGATCTGGCAAGGTTATCAGGGCACGAAGACCCTCAGCCATAGCTTCAATCCGCTCTGCTGTCAGGAGCAATCTGTCCTGCATGACTTGGCTAATCTTGCCTTGGGCATTTTCCATGTCAATGGCATTGCCTGCTAAAATTGCCTCAGTTTGGGCAACCAACTGGTCTGCCATGGCAGATAGGGCCTGGTTTTTTTGTTCGGTTGTTGCAAGGTTGATAGAGGCCTTATGGGCCAATAAACTGTCTAATAATGCTTGTGTTGTTGTCATATTTTTCTCCTATTTAGTCTTTCAGTTTGCTTTTAGTACTAGGCAACGAGCTGCAGGCTGTACTAGGGTACGGCAAAGCGAGTTCAAACAATCCGGTGGAGTGTTTGAAGTTGGAAATAAGGAAACGACGTTTCCTCATGCGTCGAAGTAATAAAAGATAAACTGAACGACTATAAGCTAACCCAATCATTGCGGTGAATAAACACACCTTCCGCTCTGCCATTTGCCAACTGGTCCTGCAAGTCCCGGGACGAGAGTCTGACCCGCCCTTTACCAATCAAACGGTGATCTGCTTGACTGTAAACTTCCACGACCTGTCCTACCTCAAAGTCGCCTTCCAGGGCTTTGACACCAGCAGCTAACAAACTGCGGCCTTGGTGCAACATGGCCTCAACCGCACCAGCATCCACCTCAACTGCAGCATCTGTCCGAGCATAGAAGGCCATCCACTGCTTGCGTTGGTTCATGGCATGGTCATCTGCTAAAAAGAGCGTTCCACGATTGGCTTGGGTGACTGCTTGTAAGAGGGCCGTGTCCTCTTTTGAAGAGCAGATAAAGACAGGTACGCCCGACTTGGTTGCAATCTGCGCCGCCTGCAATTTGGTGGTCATGCCACCCGTTCCGTTGGACGATCCTGCTCCTGCTGCCATGGCAAATAAATCTTCCGTAATTTCCTTGATTTCAGGCAAGTGCTGGGCAGTCGGATCGCTGTTGGGATTGGCCGTGTAAAGTCCATCCACATCTGTCAAGAGCACCAAGAGGTCCGCTTTCAAAAGGGAAGCCACCTGGGCAGACAGGGTGTCATTGTCTCCTACCTTTATCTCCTCAATGGCAATGGTATCATTTTCGTTGATAATAGGAATAGCACGTTGTTTGAGCAAGACCTGCAAGGCCTGAGAGGCATTTTGATAGCGTCTGGCATCCGCAAAATCATCCTGGGTCAGCAAAATCTGAGCCGAAACAATGCCGTCCTTCATCAGATTTTGCGTATATTCCTCAATCAGCAAGCCCTGCCCAACAGCCGCAGAAGCCTGTTTCTCCGCAATTTTGGTCGGTCGCTTGTCAAAGCCCAATCTCCGAAAACCAGCAGCAATCGAGCCTGAGGTCACCAGTACGATCTGATAACCCTTCTGGTGTAACTGTGCCAGCTGATTGGTAATCCGAGCAATCTTAATGCGGTCCAAACTCCCATTTTCTTGGGTCAGAGAGCTGGTTCCTACCTTAAATACAATCGTTTTTTCTGTCATGGCAATCTCTTTCAAAATGAGTATATTTGAAAAATTATACCATAGTTTGCATGAATTTTCTATGTTCATGTTAGAAGAAAAGAGCCTTTCGGCTCACTCACTGAAAAAATAGCTCAGGGCATCCATGATTGCCGTCTCTTGCACCCCTTCTACCGGGTAGTCCTGCTCTAGAAAATCAATAACCTGTTGTCCATATTGCTTGGTCTGGAGGCGATTGTCCAGGAGAAGGACAGCAGATTCTTGGCGGTCATAGCGATTGGTCCGACCAATAGCCTGCTTGAGCTTTATCATCATCATAGGTAAATGGTAATCATAAAAAGGATTTTTCCCCTCTTGAATCAGTTTCCTATTTACCTTTTGAACAAAGGAATCCTTGGGATTTTCAAACGGCAGGCGGGGAATGACTTGAATCATCTGGTCCTGGTCGGCAAAATCTGCACCTTCCCAGAAGATGCCCGTTCCCAGAAGAATTTGACATTCTCCCCGTTCAAATCGTCGTTTTAAACTGGCATCTGTCCCATGTTTATGCTGGGCTAGATAGGGCAATCCTGCCTCTTCCAATAGATCCGCTACCTCCAAGAGCAGGGAAATAGAGGTAAAGAGAACCAAAATCGGTCGTCCCAGCTCTGCTATTTCCCCCAAACGCTCGGCAATAAATCCAGCATGCTCCTCCTTGGTCAGACTCTGAATATCCGGCAGCCCACGGGGAATGATAATCTGCTGGTTGGTGGTCAGTTGATGAGTGAGATGGTCAAACGTGACTTCCTGAAAGCCCAGCAAATCCGCCAGGTTGACCTTACTACTAATGTCCAGTGTGGCACTGATACAGAAAATCTTACCCTGGGGCAGGTAGCTACTGACATCTAGCAAATCCTCCTTGGTCCCACGCAGGTAGGTCAGTCGCTTGTCGGCCAGGCGATGGTCTTCCAGCCAAAAACGCTCATAGTAGGTCAACAAATCCGTCAATTCCTGCAAATCATAATCCTGCAACTCCAGCAGATTCTGACGCAACTGGTCCAAGTCTGTCCGAGTGATTTCGCGGTCAGCCTGCTTGCGGAAATCTGTCATCAGGTGCTGCAGCTCAAATTGGCAGGATTCATACAAGCGCTGGTCCAGCAGGTTGCTGGTCCTGTCTTTCTTGCTCTGCAGGGTTTGCAAAAGCTGGGTCATATTGACCTGCCCAGTGGCCAAATTCTCCGCTGCCAATAGCAATTTTTGCGCTTCATCAATGACCACAAGGCGCTGGTTCATCAAGGGGTCCTGGTCCTTAAGATGGCTCAAAAAATAGGCGTGGTTGGTGATTAAGAGCCGACTGTCTACAGCCCTTCTCTGCACCTTTCTCCAGAAATCCTGGTCCCAAAAAAGGCTATCCTCCGACAACTTGCCATCATGGGCAATTTCATCAAAATAGGCCTGGTAACGCTGTTTCTGCTTGAGCTCGTCCAAGTCCCCTGTCTGCGTCTCACTAAGCCAGACCAGGACCTGCATCTTAAACTGATTGACCAGACGGTTGTCATCCTGGCGTTGCAGGGTCTGCCAATAGTTGTCTAGCTTAATAAAATGCTGGGGTGCCTTGAGGGAACTAATAGAAATGTGAAAAACTTCTGATAAGCGCTTGCCTTCCTTGGACATAATCTGTTCCTGCAAGAGCTTGGTTGGCACGGAGACCAGTAATTTTTGGTCAGTTTTAGCCAGGAGCGGCAAGAGATAACCGTAGGTCTTCCCAAGACCAGCCTGAGCCTGGATAAAATGAACCTGTTGTTCATCACTTAATCGTTCCTCAACCAAGCCTGCAAAGGCCGTTTGCTTTTTCCGCTCATAGAGACCCAGCAGTCCCAGATTGGTCACAAAATCATCCGAAAACTTGCGCGAAACCGGAACTTCAATAGATCCTTGCAAAAATAAGCCGTGGCGGTAAACCAGGTCTAACGAGACCTGCTCCGACAGCTGTGGTAGCAATTCCTCAATGACTAAGCGAGACTCGTAGAGCAGGCAATCAGATAACTGCACTAGTTGTTCCACCATGGATTTGGGCAGGGAGAGGATTTTTTCCTGGATTTTCAAGAGCAAGTTGGCTGTCGCAGTAGCATCTGCCAAGGCCGTATGGGCCTGATCCAAACCCAGGTCCAATTTATCAGAAAGATTGCCCAAGCTGTACTTGTCAATGGTAGGGAAAAATACCTGGGATAGCTCGACCGTATCTACCCGCGGTGTGCGGAGTTCATAACCCTCAAAAAACAAGGCTTCCGCCAGCAAATTGGCATCAAAGGTCACATTGTGGGCGACAAAAATAGCATCAGCCAGCAATTCATAAATCTGACCGGCCACCTGGCCCAGACTAGGTGCCTGGGACAATTGCTTGTCCGTAATCCCCGTCAAATCAACAATATGTTCATCCAGGGGCTCATAGGGATTGATGTCCGTTGAAAAAGTTTCGACAATCTGACCATTTTCAACAATGACAATTCCTATTTGAATAATTTTAGCCTCAATACCCGTACCCGTTGCTTCCAAATCAACAACAGTATACCGATTGCTTGATTTCGTCTCTTTCATAAAAACATTATAGCATAGATAGGCCATGAAAAACAAAATCCATGAAGGATGCCCCATTTTCTGTTAGACTATTAGATAGAATAAGGAGAGAAAGCGAGCCCCCATGAAAATCCACAAATCTGTCAATCAAGTTGCCACCCAAAACACTTATTATATCGAAAACGATAGCCATCTGCTGGTGGTCGATCCAGGCAGCGATTGGAATAAAATTCAGGCCACTATCGAAAAAATTGGCAAGCCTATCACAGCCATCCTGCTTACCCACACCCACTATGACCACATCCTAAGTCTAGACATCCTGCGTGAGACCTACGGTTTTCCACCCGTTTATGTGGCCGAAAGCGAGGCTAGTTGGCTCTATACTCCGGAGATGAACCTGTCTGGTCTACCCCGTCACGATGATATAGAAAATGTCGTCTGCAAGCCCGCAGAGCAAGTTTTCCAATATCAGCAAGACTACCAGCTTGACGGCTTTCATTTCAAGGTTGTTCCTACGCCTGGCCACTCGATTGGCGGTGTTTCTTTCATTTTTCCTGAAGCCAAAGCTGTTGTCACCGGCGACGCCCTCTTCCGGGAAAACATCGGCCGCACAGACCTTCCAACCAGCAATTTTGATGATTTGATTGCCGGCATCCAGGAGCATATTTTCACCCTCCCCAACCACTACACAGTCCATCCAGGCCACGGTCAAAACACTACCGTTGCCCACGAGAAAAATTTCAATCCCTTTTTTAGATAAGCAAAAATCCTAGGAAGCCAAACTTCTTAGGATTTTTAGTATTCTTAAATTTTTAAATAGCGGTTCATTGAGATAACCGATCCGATTGAACCAATCAACACACCGATGACAACCAGCGCTCCCACCATGATGGGAACAAAGATATCAACCGGAAGTAGGGATAGGTCTTGACTAGCCAAGCTCGCATTCACGGATTTGTAAACCATTTGATAGAGGAAATAGACCAGAGCTGCTGGAAGAGCCGCTCCCAGCAAACCTACCCAAGCTCCCTCCCAGAGGAACGGACCACGGATGTAGGAATTTTTCGCTCCAACCAGTCGCATAATCTGAATTTCACGACTGCGGGAAATGATGGTAATCCGAATGGTATTGGAAATCAAGAAAATTGCTGTAAAGAGAAGCAAGGCTGCTGCAGCCAGACCCCAGGTCCGAACCATCCCAGCCAACTTAAATATACGCTCCGTCTCAACCTCTCCATCTCGAACCTCTGTCACACCGTCAATTTTGGCAATTTCAGCCGCCACAGACTTGACATATTGTGGCTCAGTCGTATCAATGATATAGGCATCATAGAGCGGATTGGCATCCCCCTGGAAGAGATTCCAGGTATCACCCAAGGTCGCTGTCAACTTCTGCAACTGCTCATCCTTGCTAGAATAAGTCACCGTCTCAACGTTTGGCAGGGCTGTGATTTTATTGTAAACAGCCTTGAAGTTAGGATTGGCAACTGTCTTACCTTCGTCATCTACAATGGTTTCAGCCTGGTCTGTCGAATTGGCCCGCAAGAATACATTGATGCGGACATTGTTTTCCAAATCCGAAGCCAACTTAGCGGTATTGATAATGACAGAAGCAAAGATTCCCACCAAGGTCAGGGTAATGGCCACAGAAGAAACCGCCGCAACCGTCATCCAACCATTTCGTTTGAGACTCTTGAGCGACTCCCATAGATGTCTAAAAAATCGTCTAATCATCGTATCCGTAGTCTCCTTCCGCTTCGTCACGAACCACTCGACCATCCTCAATCGCAATAACGCGATGACGGAGAGTGTTTACAATCTGGCTGTTGTGGGTAGCCATGAGAACTGTTGTCCCCTGCAGATTGATGCGCTCCAGCAAGCTCATGATTTCCCATGAATTTTCCGGGTCCAAGTTACCTGTCGGCTCATCCGCAATCAAGACTTTGGGATTGTTGACAATGGCACGCGCAATGGCAATCCGCTGCTGCTCACCACCTGAAAGCTCATTCGGGAAAGTACGGATCTTGTGCTTAAGTCCCACCAGGTCCAAAACTTCCATGACACGTTTTTTGATGTTACGCGGTTTTTCACCGATAACTTCCATGGCATAGGCGATATTCTCATAGACCGTTTTCTTAGGCAAGAGCTTGTAGTCCTGGAAGACAACTCCCACACTACGGCGGAGGAGGGGAACATCCTTTTTCTTGATCTTAGCAAGGTTGAAATTCCCAACCGTCAAGCTACCTTTATCCAATTTTTCTTCACGGTAGAGGAGTTTGATGAAGGTAGACTTCCCTGCTCCTGATGGTCCAACGATGTAGGCAAACTCGCCCGCATCGACATTGATGGACACTCCGCGAAGAGCAGTCGTTCCGTTACTATATTTCTTGGTAACGTCCTTCATTTCAATAATACGTCTTGGAGCGGCCGGCTGGTCTGAGTCCAGATGGCGACCACTCGCATTTCTTCTATTTTTCTTTTTAAAAATTCCCATAGAATTTCCTGTCTGTGACAGTCCTTTCTGTATTCTTAGCTAATCCGCCATTTGAGATAGGCATCGATGAAACCTTCAATGTCTCCATCCATGACCTTATCGACTTGAGCCACTTCAAATCCCGTCCGATGGTCTTTGACCATAGTATAAGGCGTAAAGACGTAAGAACGGATTTGGCTTCCCCAAGTGATTTCTTTCTTGTCACCCTTGAGCGAGTCGACCTCAGCCGCCTTCTTCTCCTGCTCCAATTGATACAATTTAGCCTGCAGGAGTTTCATAGCCCGGTCACGGTTGCCATACTGGGTACGATCCACGGTTGATTGGGTCACAATTCCTGTCGGAATGTGGGTCAAACGCACACCGGTCGACACCTTGTTGACGTTCTGACCACCGGCACCACCCGAGCGGAAGGTATCCATCTTGACTTCATCATCACGGATTTCAATTTCAATAGTATCGTCCAACTCAGGCATGACTTCGACAGACGTGAAGGAGGTATGGCGACGCTTGGCTGAGTCAAAGGGAGAGATCCGCACCAAACGGTGGACACCCATTTCTGACTTAAGCAACCCGTAGGCATTTGGTCCTGTGAAACTAAGCGTCACAGACTTGATACCAGCCTCGTCACCCGCTTGATAATCCAGCGTTTCGACTGTAAAACCTTTGGCATTTCCATAACGCTGATACATGCGCAAGAGCATCTCACCCCAATCCTGTGCTTCTGTTCCACCAGAGCCCGGATGGATTTCCAAGATGGCATTGTTGTGGTCATAGGGCTCTGACAGGAGCAAGGTCATCTCGTAGCTGGTCATGAGTTTGTCCAGCTCTGCCAATTTTTCAACCAATTCTTCACGAACCGACTCATCCTCCGCTAGGAAATCCAAGAGAATTTCAGCCTCGTCGTAGAGGTCAATCATCTGATGGAAATTTCCATAGGTATTTTTCAGTTCGTTTAATTCTTGAGAAGTTTTCTGAGCCGCCAAATTATCATTCCAAAAATCTGGCTCCGTCATCTTATTCTCAAGAATGGCAATCTCCTCTTCCAGACCTTCTAAGTCAAAGAGACCCCCTAAATGATGTTAATTTGTTACCAAGCTCTTCCAGCTTTTGGCGAATTTCTGCTGTATCCATAAGTACCTCGTTCAAAATTTTATCTTTTCATTATATCATAGTTGCCTAGATTTCACCAGTTCTAAGAAAGCAGCCTGCTCCGCACGCACATCCTCATGATCAGAAGTCAGACTTGCGATAAAGTCTACCAGCTCCTGATTGGGTTGCTTAACCAGCTGGCTCAGAGCCCAAATCGCTGTCGCCATGTGGATCGGATTTTGCTTCTTATCAATGATTTCAATCAGTTTGGGAATGGCAGAGCGGTCATTTGCATTGGCCAGTGCAATAATAGCATTGCGCTGGAGAATATTTTTCCCCCGCCAAGAGCCTGCAATCATGCCAAATTTTTCCTTGAATTGCCCATTGGACAAGTCCAGAAAGGGAATTAACTCCGGCTCAGCCAAATCGGGATCCACTTCTACTACAGGGGGACTGGAAATTCCCTTGTTGTAAGGACAACAAATCTGGCAAATATCGCAACCGTAGATAACGGTCTTGATTTTCTTGCGAAATTCCAAGTCCATCATGCCCTTGTCCTGAGTTTGAAAGGACAGACATCGTCGCGCATCCATGGTCGAATCTCCAATCAGGCAGGAGGTCGGACAGACCTCAACGCAGCGGTTGCAATCACCACAGTCATAATCAACTGGCTGGTCGGGTTCAATGTCTAGATTGGTCACTAATTCCCCAAGAAACATATAGGAACCAAATTCCTTGGAGATGACCAAGCCATTTTTGCCGATAAAGCCAATACCTGCCCGTCTGGCTACAGCCGTATCAACGAGGGCGCCCGTATCTACCATGGCCTTGTATTCCAAGCCCTCGGTCAGTTGTTCGATGCCACGAGCCAAGCGCTCCAACTTATCTTGGAGAATATAATGATAATCCAAGCCCCAAGAATTGGGCGTAATCTTACCGCGCTTGTACTGGGTTTTGACCGGCTTGACCGGCAAGTGACGTGGATAGGCTACAGCAATTGAGATAATGGTCTTGGCGGATTCTAAACTTAATCTTGGCCGAATCCGTTCCTCAATATTCTTATGCTCAAAACCTGTTGTTCGCCCCTCTTCGACTCCAGCCCTCAGGGATTTTTCCAAATAATCAAAATCATCCGCTGTGGTGAAGCCAATTTTAGAAATGCCAATTTCTTGGGACAATTTGATAATTTCTTCTTTGATTGTCATTATGTCTATTGTAACAAATTTAGTATATGTTTTTCAAGCTAGTAGATATAAAAATAAGTTAAAAGAATGAAGAAAATTGTAGCCAGGCCAGCAAAAATAGTCATTCTCCAGTAGGCCTTTTCCCGCCAAACAGCCGTCGCCTGGTACATGAGGTTAATCCCAATGGCTCCGCCCAGACCATTTGCCAGCAGGTCCGTGATGTCTGCCACCCCCAACAGGAGCAGGTATTGCACCACTTCAAAGCCCAGACTGGCCAGCAGAATGACAGCTAAATTTCGCTCCCACTCGGCCTTCCGAAAGATTATTTCCATGTAGAACCCAAAGGGAATAAAGCTGGCAATATTAAAAATGATTTCTGGATAATCCAGAACACCATTATAAACAGCCGTCCCAGCAAAAGGAATGAGATTGAGACTGGCATAGCCATAGCGACCGTACAAAGTGGACAAATCCATCTTAAAAACGATGATCCAAATCAGCACCAGCAGATAGATAATAAAAGAAATTCGTGCTATCTTTCTTGTCATCATGACTCCTCCCTTCAAGCTACATATCAAACCCGAGTTCACCGTTAACTGATATAAAAGTGTCCATCTTTGAACACAAGCTCTATCATTATACCACAAATAGAAGGTTCAAAAATGACACTTCTGTGACAAAATCAGCTCAAACTTTCCACACCTGTAAAGAAAGAAAACCCGGTCAGACCGAGTTTCGCTAAATATGATGCCCTTCTTGAAAGGCCTTAAATTCATAAATCTGTTTCATCAGACGCTGGTAATTGGCCTCCTTACAAGCCTTCATAATCAAAAAGCAGTCGATTAGTTTCCAGAGGTAAATCAAAGGCAAAAGTAGAAAACCAATCAAGACAAACATAAGGACAAAGGTAATGCCCATGGCAGCCAGCTTGAGAAATCCTAATTCCTTATTTCCAACATAAAAACGGTCCACTCCCAATTCACCAAAGAAAATAGCCAACAAGAGAGCCACCAGAGGATTCTTCAAGGGTACCATCATCAAAGCATTGAGAGCTGAATCGTCAAGACCAGCCAGTTCCTGCTGCAAGAGGGGCAATTTTTCACTAGGGAAAGACGAGCTGTTGTTCAAAACATAGGTTTGTGGGTAATTCATAAAAACTCCTTTCCTCTAGTTTACCACTCCCTTATGCCAACTTCAACAAAAAAACTAACCCAGTTTCCTGAGTTAGCTCATTCTATTCAAATCAGATAGCTTTTTCATCCAAGCCCATTTTACGTTGTACAAATTTGACAATTTCAACAACGACAACCATGAGTCCTGAACCAATAATTGCTACCAACCATTGAGTTGGTGTCAAGATTGAAACCTTGAAGAAGGTATTGAATCCTGGAATTACCAAAGTTGCCATCAAGAGCAAGAAGGCAGCTACGATAGACCAGTTAAAGAGTTTGTTCTTAAATGGACCAACGGTAAAGATAGATTGGTAAACAGACTTAACGTTGAAGGCATGTACCAACTGGATCAAACCAAGTGTCAAGTAAGACATGGTAAGCGCATCTGCGTGAATTTCTTCATAGGTGCTGTGTTCTGGGAATAACAAAGCATATCCGTAAACACCCAAAACAAGTACAGTTTGAAGGATACCTTGGTAAACGATAGAGCTCAAGACACCACCTGAGAAGAAGCTTGAGTTACGACCACGAGGTTTGTGCTGCATAACACCTGGCTCAGCAGGTTCAACACCAAGGGCGATAGCTGGAAGTGTATCTGTTACCAAGTTAATCCAAAGAAGATGAACTGGCTCCAATACGTCCCAACCAAAGAGGGTTGCAAGGAAGATACACAATACCTCAGCCGTGTTAGCTGACAAGAGGTACTGGATAGTCTTTTGAATGTTTGAGAAGACCTTACGTCCTTCTTCAACCGCAACGATGATGGTTGCGAAGTTGTCATCAGCAAGGACCATATCAGAAGCACCTTTCGAAACTTCCGTACCTGTGATACCCATACCGATACCGATGTCGGCAGTCTTCAATGATGGTGCATCGTTAACACCGTCACCAGTCATGGCAACAACCTTACCATCATTTTGCCAAGCCTTGACGATACGAACCTTGTGTTCTGGAGATACACGCGCGTAAACGGAGTATTGTTTGAAGACTTTTTGGAATTCTTCATCCGTCAATTCGTTGAGCTCTGCACCTGTAAATACATGGTCTTCTGTATCGTTTGGATCAATGATACCAAGACGTTTGGCAATCGCTTCGGCCGTATCTTGGTGGTCACCCGTAATCATGATTGGACGGATACCAGCTTCCTTAGCAACACGAACAGCTTCTGCTGCTTCAGGACGCTCAGGGTCAATCATACCAACCAAACCTGAGAAGACAAGGTCGTTTTCAACAACGTCAGATTCCAATTCAGGAATAGCATCAACATACTTGTATGCCATCATCAAGACACGAAGGGCTTGTTTAGCCAAGTCCTTGTTAGTGGCAAGAATGGCTTGTTTATCCGCATCGGTAATCGGACGGATTGTACCGTTTTCTTCAATTTGCGTTACACGTTTGAGCAATTGGTCTGGGGCACCTTTAACAGCTACAAAGAAGTTTCCAGCAGCTTGTTGGTGAACAGTTGACATCAATTTACGTGTTGAGTCGAATGGCAGTTCAGCCACACGAGGCTCAGAAACCAAGACTTCACGAACATCAAAGTTTTGATCCAAACCAAATTGAACAAGTGCCGTTTCAGTTGGGTCACCGATTAATTTACCAGTTGGGTCAACTTTTGTATCGTTGGCAAAGTTCATTACACGAAGCGTTGTATTGCTTGCATCCAAAGTTTCTTTTGCATCAATCAATTGACCATTTGTATAAACCTTTTCAACCGTCATTTGGTTCATGGTCAAAGTACCAGTTTTATCTGAAGCGATGATTTCTGTTGAACCAAGTGTTTCAACCGCTGGCAACTTACGGATGATAGAGTTTCGCTTAGCCAATACTTGAGTACCAAGTGAAAGAACAACTGTAACAATAGCTGGCAAACCTTCTGGAATCGCCGCAACCGCAAGGGCAACGGATGTCATAAGGGCTGGCAAGATACCTTCACCACGGACAAATACAGATACCAACATGGTGATAACTGCAATAATCAAAACGGCGTAGGTCAAGACCTTAGACAATTGGTGCAGGTTTTGCTTGAGTGGTGTGTCTGTCTCATCAGCATTTGCCAACATGCCCGCAATGTGACCAACCTCAGTAAACATACCTGTATTGGTTACCACACCAAGACCGCGACCGTAGGTCACGTTTGAGTTTTGGTAGGCCATATTGACACGGTCACCGATTGGCGCATCTTCTGCCAATTCAGCACTCAAGTCCTTATCAACAGGAACAGATTCACCAGTAAGAGCGGCTTCTTCGATTTTGAGGGAGTTAGCCTCCAAGAGACGCATATCGGCTGGAACGACATCACCTGCTTCGAGCAAGACGATATCACCTGGAACCAATTCTTTTGAATCCACCTCAGTGACATGGTTGTCGCGAAGGACACGCGCCACTGGGCTAGACATGTTTTTAAGAGCTTCGATGGCTGCCTCAGCTTGACCTTCTTGGTAAACACCGAAGGCTGCGTTGAGGATAACTACGGCCAATATGATAATGGCATCTGTCAAACCGTGCGAACCTTCAGTGATAACTGTAAGAATGGCTGCACCGATCAAGATGATAATCATCAAGTCCTTGAACTGGTCTAGGAATTTAGCCAGAAGGGTACGTTTTTCACCCTCATCCAATTCATTACGACCATATTCTCCCAGACGCTTACCAGCTTCGTCGCTGGTCAAACCGTCCAAGGATGAGCCTAAGCTAGACAATACTTGCTCTTCGCTTTGAGTATAAAACAAATCGCGTTTTTGTTCTTTTGACACTGTTTTTCTCCTTTTCGATCCCCTTTTTACTTAAAGAAATAAAAAAGAGACCTGTTTTATTAAAACAAGTCTCGCTATTTAAGATAGTGCCGGAAACGATTTTCGGATTGACGACACTATCACGGACAAGTCCGTTAGCTACTCCCTCGATTTATCCTCTATTATACCAAAATTTTTTGACAGGTCAAATAGATTTACACTTGAAAACGTTTTATTTCCAAGAAATTTCCATTTGATAGGAAGCAAAGAGTTGTTGGTTCTCTAGTCCCTTCAAATCGTAAGCCAGTAAAACCGATTGATTTTCCCTATCCAGCTGGTATCCTTTGGTATGGGTCACAAAATGCTGGATACCCAAGGGCGTGGGAATGGTCACGATAGCCTCACCATCCGCCAGAAAGCGCATAATGGACTTGGGATTGGAAAAGCGCGTCATGGTTAGCTCGGCCTCACCACATTTAATTGCTACTTTTTCCTTCTCGTCATTGGTATAGAGCAGATAGAGGGAACCGTCTTTTTCCTTGACATCTACCGGAAAGACCTGATCTACCACTTCTAGCTGACCGTCCAGGTCAATTTCATTTCTCAAGCGAATCTGCATATACTTTCTCCTGTTTGGCATTTTTGATAAAGGATGAGCGGAGCAACATGAGGCCTGTATAGGCTGCGATGAAAACAACCAGCACTTTCAGCTTATTTATATCGAGATTGGACAGGAAGAAGGCCGCTGTCAGAACGCCAAGCACTCCTCCCAGGATAATTCCTGGAACGCCTGGCCAATTGACACGACCAGACTGAATAAATTGTCGTGCACCTGCTGATAACATGACTGCCGCATTGAGCATCATAACAGGCAGAGCTACTGCTGGACTGATACCCATCAGGGAAAAGAAAATCAATTCCGGTGCATAATTTCCAAGGCCCATGCTAAGCAACATGCCAATGAAAAAGTCAAAGATGATGCCGACCAACAATTTCCAGCCCGTCAAACCACGAACGGCGTTATCTAGGTCAGCACCAGGATTAGTTATCATACGATAGACCATGATGCCCGCCGCCACTAGCAACAAAATCCCCAAGACACGCTGAACCTTGCAGGTATCCCAATCTTGACTCACCCGTGCACCAACCGAGGCTCCAGCAAAGGCTGCTATAGCGAGAGGTACTAGGGTGGTCATTTCCACCTCAACAATAGTGATGAAAATCAAGGACTCTATCAAAATTGGAATAATGTGGGCCGTGGTCATAGTTGCTGGAATTTTCCGGTCGTCCTGGATGATTTTGGTCGCCTTGAGGAGACTGGTGGTCGTCGCAAAGGTTCCAATCCCCAAGGTATCCAACAAGTCCGTCACAAAGCCAATACCAAACCCTGTCCAAAAACGGTCTGTTATAGATATTTTATGCTTGCAGATATGGGAAAAAATCAAATAAAGCATGTAAATAATCAAGCTCATCAGCAAGAACTGAATGGCACGCAAAATAAGTTGATCTGTCATTCCTCCATTATACTCAAAAACTGCACCGGGGTACATCTCAATATCCTTGTAGTGTCTCAAATTGAAGAAAAAAATCTATTTTTTTGCTATAATGAAGGTTATGATTGAAAAAGTTTTTCGTGATCCGGTTCATAACTACGTCCATGTGGACCATGAACTTATCTACAAACTAATTAACAGCAAGGAATTTCAACGACTGCGCCGCATCAAGCAATTGGGAACCACTTCCTATACCTTCCATGGTGGTGAGCACAGCCGTTTTTCCCACTGTCTCGGTGCCTACGAAATTGCCAGACGGATTACCCAAAAATTTGAAGACAAGTATGCCGAACTCTGGGACCCGTCTGATTCTCTCCTGACCATGGTGGCTGCTCTCTTGCATGATGTGGGCCACGGGGCTTATTCCCACACTTTTGAGCGCCTCTTTGATACCGACCATGAGGAAATGACCTGCTCCATCATTAGCAGTCCAGAAACAGAAATAAACAGCATTCTGAGGCAGGTATCCCCTGATTTTCCAGATAAAGTAGCCAGCGTTATCAACCATACCTATCCCAATAAACAGGTGGTCCAGCTGATTTCCAGCCAGATTGATGTGGACAGAATGGACTACCTCCTGCGGGATTCCTACTTCACAGGAACCAACTATGGGGAATTCGATTTGACCCGCATTCTCCGAGTTATTCGTCCGACTGAAAATGGCATTGCCTTTAAGGAGTCGGGGATGCATGCGGTGGAAGACTATGTCCTCAGCCGTTACCAGATGTATATGCAGGTCTACTTCCACCCAGCCAGTCGCTCTATGGAGGTCCTGCTGCAAAACCTGCTCAACCGTGCTAAATTGCTCTATACTAGCGAGCAGGATTTCTTTGCCAGAACCTCTCCACGACTGCTGCCATTTTTCGAACATCGCATTACCCTAGCAGACTACTTGTCCTTGGACGACGGGGTTATGAATACCTACTTCCAGTCTTGGGTTGACGGACCAGACCGCATTTTGTCGGACCTGGCCCAGCGCTATATCAATCGTAAGGTCTTCAAGTCCATTACCTTTAAGACCGAGCAAGAGGCTCAATTAGACTCTCTTCGCAGCCTGGTGGCCGATGTAGGCTTTGACCCCGAATACTATACAGCTATCCACCATAATTTTGACCTGCCTTACGATATCTACAGGCCCAATGCCGAGAAAAAACGGACCCAGATTGAAATCCACCGCAAGGATGAGATTTTGGTAGAACTATCTGCCCTATCTCCTATCGTCGCTGCCCTATCTGGAACCATTCATGGAGACAGCCGTTTCTATTTCCCCAAGGAAATGCTGGATGAGTCTGGGATTTTCTCCCAACAAACAGCGGCATTTATCAGCCATGTTCACAATGATCAATTTGTAATTGGAGACCAACATGACCATTAAACTAGTTGCTATCGACATCGACGGCACCCTCCTAAACAGCCAACACGAAATCACACCTGAGGTCTTCCAGGCTATTCAGGATGCTAAAAAAGCAGGTGTCAAAATTGTTATCGCCACAGGACGACCTATTTCTGGTGTCCGTGCAATCCTAGACCAGCTCAACCTGACAGAGGCTGGTGATTACGTAATCACCTTCAACGGTGGCTTAGTCCAGGATGCAGCTACCGGCGAGGATATTGTCAAAGACACGCTTTCATACGATGATTATTTGGATATTGAACTGGCTGCCCGCAAGCTCAACTTGCCTATGCATGCCAGCACCAAGGAAGGCATGTACACTGCTAACCGCAATATCGGCAAGTACACTGTCTATGAGGCCATGTTGGTGAGCTCGCCGGTCTTTTATAGAACCTCAGAGGAAATGGTGGGCAAGGAAATCATCAAATGCATGATGGTCGATGAGGCTGAAGTACTAGATGCTGCTATTCCACAACTACCTAGCAACCTGACAGATAAGTACAATGTCGCAAAATCAGCTCCATTTTACTTAGAAATCACACCTAAGACAGTCAATAAGGGCCAAGCTATTATTCAGCTGGCTGCTAAATTAGGCCTGACTATGGATCAGACCATGGCCATCGGCGACCAGGAAAACGACCGCTCTATGCTAGAGGTGGTTGGCAGTCCTGTTGTCATGGAAAACGGTAATTCCGAATTGAAAAAAATCGCCAAGTACATTACCAAATCAAATGACGAATCGGGCGTTGCCTACGCCCTTAGAGAGTGGGTATTAGACTAATGTTTACATATAAAATCGGCATCTCCGCCGAGGAACACGATCAATTTGTAAAAATCCATGAACAGGTCAACCTCCTGCAAAGCAGCTCCTGGGCAAAGATTAAGGACAACTGGGGAAATGAGCGCTTGGGATTCTACCAAGATGACAGTTTAGTGGCCGTTGCTTCTGTCCTAATCCGCCCCTTACCTGCTGGCCTTAGCATGCTCTATATTCCACGTGGTCCGATTATGGACTACTCAAACCAAGACTTGGTTCAATTTGTCCTTGCTTCTCTAAAAAAATTCGGCAAAATCAAGCGAGCCCTCTTCATTAAATTTGACCCAGCCCTCCTACTCAAACAGTACAAAATTGGACATGAAGTTGAAGAAAACCCTACAACCCTTGCACAACTAGCCATTCTCCACAAGGCAGGTGCTGAATGGACAGGACGGACTCAGGATATGGCACAAAGTATCCAACCCCGTTTTCAAGCTAATATCCACAGGGACTACTTTTCCGACGAAACTCTGTCGAAAAGCACACGCCAAACCATTCGCACATCCTTGAATAAAGGACTTGTAGTTCAAGTTGGAGGCGTCGAATGGCTAGATGAATTTGCTGCACTCATGAAAAAAACTGAGAAACGCAAATCTATCTCTCTGAGAGATAAAGCTTATTATGAAAAAATACTGACAACCTATCCAGAACATTCCTTTATAACCATTACGCAGTTGGATTTAGATAAACGTTATAGCACACTCCTTGCTCAAAAAGAGAAATTGACACAGGAAGCTCTTAAATTTACAGAAAAGACTAAGCCAGGTAAGCGATCCCAAAATAGTGAAGATACAGAAAAAACATTAGAAGAACTGGCTTTCCTGGAAAAGAAATTAGCTGAGGGGCATCACCTTGCCTCTCTTGCTGCAACACTTTCAGTTGATTTTGGCCCAACTTCTGACAATCTCTATGCTGGAATGGATGAAGAATACCGCCGTTACCAACCTGCCATTCTGACTTGGTATGAAACAGCAAGACAGGCGTTTAATCGCGGTGCCTCATGGCAAAATATGGGAGGGATTGAAAACCAACTAGATGGTGGGCTCTTTAGTTTTAAATCAAAATTCAACCCTCTCATTGAAGAGTATCTTGGGGAATTTACCGTCCCAGTAAATCGCTTCCTCTACAAATTAACAACCACCGTCTATACAATCCGAAAACAATTAAGGAACCGACACTAATGCAGCTAATTGAACTGAATTTAGTAGATTATCAGAAACATGCCAATCAAGTTTCACAGCGTTCATTCATGCAAACGGAGGAGATGGCTGAACTCCTAAGAAGACGTGGCATGGATGTTCGCTATATCGGCCTGACTGACAAAGGGCAAACTCTTGTATCTGCTATTATCTATGCAATTCCGATGACCGGTGGCCTCCATCTGGAAATTAATTCTGGACCTGTTTGCCAAGACCCGGCATACTTGCACCACTTCTACCGCTTGCTCAAAACCTATGCCAAAGAACGCGGTGCCTTGCAAGTCTTAGTCAAACCCTATGACAGCTACCAAACCTTTGACAGCGACGGAAAGGCTACTGGGCCTGAACAGCCAGATCGTATCAAAGACTTGACCGACAACGGATTCTTACACGACGGACTTTTGACAGGTTATCCAGGAGGAGAACCAGACTGGCACTATGTAAAAGACCTGTCAACCTTGACTCAAGATAGCTTGTTTGCGTCCTTTAGTAAGAAAGGAAAAACACTCGTCAAGAAAACCAATAGTTTTGGACTAACGATCCGTGAGTTGGACAGAGACCAACTGGAACGATTCAAAGCCATCACTTCCGCCACCTCAGAAAGAAGAGAATATCCAGATAAATCTCTAGACTATTACCAAGACTTTTTCGATGCCTTTGGCGAAAAGGCTGCCTTCACTATGGCTAGCATTAACTTCCGCGTCTATCTCCAACACTTGGAAGATAGCCAAAAGCAGGTCCAACAAAAATTGGATGCTGTCCAAGAAGAACTAGATAAGAATTCAAATTCTAGAAAAAAACAAAACGAGCACCGCGAGTTGACCAGCCAGGTAATGAGCTTTGAAACCCGCAAAGAAGAAGCCTTGAAATGGATTGACCAGTATGGCGAAGCTGATATCGATCTAGCAGCCAGCCTTTTCGTCTATACCGACCATGAACTTGTCTATCTCTTCAGCGGTTCACTGACAGAATTCAATGCTTTTTATGCCCCTGTTGCCCTTCAAGAATTCGCTATGCGAAAAGCCCTAGATAAAAATATCCCTTTCTACAACCTTTTAGGCATTCGTGGAGAATTTGATGGCTCCGATGGCGTTCTCCGTTTCAAACAAAACTTTAATGGGACAATCATACGAAAAATGGGAACCTTTCGTTACTACCCACATCCTATAAAATATAAACTCATTCGCTCCTTAAAAACTATTTTAGGCAGAAAATAAAGGAAAACTATGACATTAAGAGTAATCACTGAACAAGAATTTCAAGCCCACATTGATCAAGCAAAATCCCAACTTTTTGAGCAATCTCCAGAAATGGCCAGTCTGTTAAAAAAGCGGGGCTATGAAGTGACCATCCTAGGTTATGAAGTAGAAGGAGATTTGAAAGTATCCGCTATCTTATTTAGCACTCCAATTGCTGGTGGACTCCATATGGAACTTCACAATGGACCTATTTGTACTGATGAAACCTATCTTCAGGATTTTTATAAGGGGTTACAACACTTCGCAAAAAAAATGCAGGCAATTGAACTCAAGGTAAAACCCTACCAGTCCCTCCAGGAATTTGATACCAATGGCAATCCAACTACGGACATCAATCATACCATCATTGACCAATTAACCTCTATTGGTTACCATCATCAAGGATTACATGTCGGCTATTCTACAGGGGATTGGTACTACATCAAAGATTTGACCGGTCTAACTCAAGAAAATCTATTTCAATCTTTTAGTAAGAAAGGGAAGCCACTCATAAAGAAAGCTAAAACATTTGGCATCTCCATTCGTAAGTTAGAGCGGGATCAATTGGCACTTTTCCAAAAAATAACAGTTGCAACTTCCGATAGACGAGATTTTAATGACAAACCGTTAGAATATTATGAGTACCTATATGATAGTTTCGGTGATAAGGCAGAGTTTCTTGTCGCTAGCTTGAATTTCAAGAACTATTTAGACAATTTGGCTCGAGAACAAGGGGGGCTATCAGGCAAGATCGATCAACTCCAAGCTGACCTGCTCCAAAATCCAACTTCAGAAAAAAAGCAAAATCAATTACGCGAACTCAAGAGTCAGTATGAAACATTTGAAATCCGTAAAGAAGAAGCACGAAACATGATAGAAAAATATGGGCAACAAGATGTCCCACTTTGTGCAAGCCTTTTTGTCTACCTAAAAAAGGAAGCCTACTATCTCAATAGTGGTTCCTATCCTGAATTTAATAAATTCTATGCGCCAGCAATACTTCAAGAACATGTAATGCTTGAAGCTATCAAGCGCGGATGCCAGTCCTATAACTTCTTAGGGATAAGTGGACAGTTTGATGGAAGCGATGGTGTGCTACGATTTAAGCAGAATTTTAACGGCTATATTAAACGTACACCCGGAGTATTCATGTACTATCCAAATCCACTTAAGCACAGTCTCATTCAAGTTGTCAAGAAAGTTTTAGGTCGATATTGATAAATCTAGGAGGACTCCTATGTCTTTAGAGCTAATAACTGACGAATTGTTCCAGGAACATATCAAAAAAGCGAATCGTCAATTTTACGAACAATCACCCCAAATGGCGACTCATTTACGGAAAAGGGGATATAGGGTACAAATTCTTGCCTACGTAGTCGAAAAGGAGATACAGATTTCTGCGATTGTGTACAGTCAGCCAATTGCAGGTGGCTATCGAATGGAGCTACACAATGGTCCCATTGTAACCGACAGCGCCTACTTGCACGATTTTTTTAAACAACTAATGGAGCTACACAATGGTCCCATTGTAACCGACAGCGCCTACTTGCACGATTTTTTTAAACAACTCCAGGATTTTGCAAAAACAAACAATGTGATTGAATTGGTTGTCAAACCCTATATCCCATATCAATACTTTGACAGTCAAGGTACACCAACTTCTGAACCAAATGATCTCTTCATCGAACAACTGACTAGCATTGGTTACACACACTCGGGTTTGCAGAGAGGATTTGATAGTGGCGATTGGTACTACCTTAAGGACCTTTCTCAACTTGATTCTAAAACCCTGCTGCCTTCCTTTAACAAAAACGGTCAACAGCTAGTAAAAAAAGCTAGAGGGATGGGAATTCAGATTGAAAAATTGCCAAAAGAACGGTTAGAACTTTTTAAAGCGATCACTAATGAAACAGCCGAACGAAACGGCTTTTTAGACAAGGATCTAGAGTATTACCACTGTATTTTTGATGCCTTCGGAGAAGATGCCTCATTCCTAAGCGCCTCAATCGATTTTCAAGAATACCTCAACATATTATTAAACGAAAAAGCAGACTATGAACAGCACCAAAACCAAATCATATCTGATTTTGGTGCTACCCCAACCGGAAAAAAACAAAAAAGTAAACTAGCTAATCTTAACGAGCAACTTCGTAAAATCAAAGAAACTATTGAAGAGGTCAATCGTATTATTGAGAAACATGGAAATGGAGTGACCCCACTAGCAGTAGGACTTTTCGCTTATCTCGACAAGGAAGCCTACTATTTACATAGCGGATCCTCTCCTGAATTTTGTCATTTTCCTGCACCTTCCCTTTTACAAGAATTCGTCATGTTGGAAGCCATAAAACGCGGTTGCCAAACGTATAATTTTCTTTGTTTTAGCGGTCAGTTTGACGGTAAAGACGGCGTCCTACGTTTTAAACAGAATTTTAATGGCTATATCATGAGAACACCTGGTGTTTTTACTTACTTGCCTAGACCCTATAAGTATCACTTCTATCGATTGGTCAAAAAACTATTGCGACGCTTGTAACCCCTAGTAGAAATTTTGAGAAAACACATGTCACAAACACAAAAACAACTTACACAAAAAGATCAAATGCTCCGTGGAACTTTTTGGTCCACAATCAGTGATTTTATTAGTAGATTGCTCGGAGCACTTTATATCATTCCATGGTTTTATTGGATGGGTCAGTTTGCAAATGAAGCCAATGCCCTCTTTTCCATGGGGTATAATATCTATGCGACTATCCTACTTTTTTCAACATCAGGTATCAATGTCGCGCTTTCTAAACAAATTGCGCGCTACAGTGTACAGAATCAAACCGAAACAATTGCAGCATTGATAAATGGCTTTTTGAAACTAATGGTTGTCTCTGGCCTCTTCTTTTCCACCTTGATGTACTTCACTTCTCCACTATTATCTGAAGGTATGGGACTCGGGCACGATTTAGTTCCAATTCTCCATAGTCTATGCCTTTCAGTCCTTGTATTCCCAGCAATGTCAACGATTCGTGGGATATTTCAGGGCTATGCCAATTTGAAACCAAATGCACTTAGTCAAATTTGGGAACAAATTATTCGCGTCATCTGGATGTTACTGACCACATATATGATTATGCAGGTAGGCAATGGAGACTATAAAGTTGCAGTTATGCAATCAACATTGGCAGCATTTATTGGTATGGTCGCCAGTGTTATCGTATTGCTTTATTTCCTAAAAAAAGAAGGACTTTTTCACCTTCTAAAAAAACCAAAAACGTCCACATTGGAAATTGATGTTACATCCTTAGTAATTGAAACCTTTAAAGAAGCTATTCCATTTATCATTATCGGATCTGCTATCCAAGCCTACCAGTTGATTGATCAAATGACCTATATACGAGTGATGGAATCCGTAACAAACTTTGATGTCAAACGGTTAATGGTTCTCTACTCCTATATGTCGGCCAATCCCAATAAAATTGTCATGATTTTAATTTCAATTGTCAATTCAATAGGTGGTATTAGCATCCCACTTTTAACAGCTAATTTCTTGAAAAAAGATCACGAAGCTTCTGCTAGTTTATTGCAACACAATATAAAATTGATGAATCTATTCATCATCCCAGCTCTTACTGGTGCCCTGCTCCTTTCAAATGAACTGTATACTATTTTCTATTCCCAACCGGAATCGATCGCCCTGCAATTATTCAACCATGCACTAATTCAGACATTATTCTTATCCGTGTATGGACTTTTATCACCAACTCTATTAGCATTTTTCGAAGGCAAACGAGCGATTAGTTACTTCCTTATTGGTTTCATCGTAAAACTTATTTTACAGATTCCATTCATCTACCTATTTCATTCAAATGGTCCACTTGCAGCAACTAGTTTGGCTACCTTAACCGCCATCATTCTTATGTATCACCGTATCCACCAGTTGGTGGGACTTGATCAAAGCCTACTCATAAAACACCTTATCCAAGTTCTATTTGCCACAATCCTAATGGGAACACTTGTCTTCCTTGGGAGAATTGGTCTGGATTTATTCCTAATCGGTACTGGAAAACTAACCATGTTGATTAAACTAGTGCTCTTATCTGGTATTGGTGTTCTTACTTACGGCTACCTAACTCTAAGATCACAGATTCTTGATGATATTCTTGGGACGAAGGCAAATTCTCTACGAAGAAAATTCAACATTACACCCAAATAATAAAAATAGGATTTCCCACCATCACGTCGTAGGAAATCCTATTTTTTATTTTATTAAAAATTTAATAATGCCAAGAAGCTTTCAGCTTCAAGTGAAGCACCACCAACAAGGGCACCGTCAACGTCTGGACAAGCCATGTATTCAGCAACGTTTGATGGGTTTACAGAACCACCATATTGAACACGAACCTTGTCTGCCACTTCTTGACCAAAGTCAGCAGCAACAACGTCACGAACAGCTTTACACATGTTTTGTGCATCATCTTTAGTAGCTGATTTACCAGTACCGATTGCCCAGATTGGCTCATAAGCAATAACAAGTGATGCAACTTGCTCAGCAGTCAAGTCTTTCAAGGCTGCAGAAACTTGAGCACCTACGAATTCAACTGCTTTACCAGCTTCGTAAGTTTCAAGTGACTCACCACAACAGATGATTGGTGTCAAACCATTACGGAAGATAGCGTGTGCTTTCTTGTTGATATCTTCATCCGTTTCATGGAAGTAATCACGGCGCTCTGAGTGACCAATAACCACATAGTTAACTCCCATTTCAGCCAATACTTTTGGAGAAGTTTCACCAGTGAAGGCGCCAGCATCTTCAAAGTAGCAGTTTTGAGCAGCAACTTTCAATTCAGAATCTTTAGCGAACCACAAAAGAGCGTTCAAATCTACAGCTGGAGCTGCGATAGCTGCTTCAATTTTGTCGCCAGCAGGCAATTTGCCTGCAATAGCCTCAACGAAAGCTTGTGCTTCTTGAGGATTTTTGTTCATTTTCCAGTTTCCTGCAATGATTGGTTTACGTGACATTTCACATACCTCTTCTTTTTTATTTTACAAAGCCCATTATAGCATAAAATCAGGCAAGGATAAAGCATTTCCGTGCATTTTATGAATACTTACAGAAAAACTCTCTACCCGAAAGTAGAGAGTTACAATTTAGTTGTCTGACTATAATTGTTATTTCTGGGAACTCAATCGAATTAAGCTTCGATTTCTGTAACCATACCTGAACCAACAGTACGTCCACCTTCACGGATAGAGAAAGTAGTACCTTGTTCAACGGCGATTGGGTGGATCAATTCAACGTCGATAGTAACGTTATCACCAGGCATTACCATTTCAGTACCTTCTGGCAATTTGATTGAACCAGTTACGTCAGTTGTACGGAAGTAGAACTGTGGACGGTAGTTGTCGAAGAATGGAGTGTGACGTCCACCTTCTTCTTTAGTAAGGATGTAAACTTCACCTTTGAATTTAGTGTGTGGGTTGATAGAACCTGGTTTAGAGATAACTTGACCACGTTCGATTTCATCACGTTGAACACCACGAAGAAGCACACCAACGTTATCGCCGGCAAGACCTTCGTCAAGTTGTTTACGGAACATTTCAACACCAGTTACAACTGCTTTAGATTTTTCTTCTTGAAGACCAACGATTTCGATTTCATCGTTGACACGAACAGTACCACGGTCGATACGTCCTGAAGCTACAGTACCACGACCAGTGATTGAGAATACGTCCTCGACTGGAAGAAGCAATGGCTTGTCAGTATCGCGTTCTGGTTCTGGAATGTACTCATCAACTGTGTTCATCAATTCCATAACGATGTCTTCGTACTTAGCATCACCTTCAAGGGCTTTAAGAGCTGAACCTTGGATAACTGGAAGATCGTCACCTGGGAAATCGTATTCTGAAAGAAGGTCACGGATTTCCATTTCAACCAACTCAAGCAATTCTTCGTCGTCTACCAAGTCAACTTTGTTCATGAAGACGATAAGGTGTTTAACACCAACCTGACGTGAAAGAAGGATGTGCTCACGAGTTTGTGGCATTGGACCGTCAGTAGAAGCTACTACAAGGATCGCACCGTCCATCTGAGCGGCACCAGTGATCATGTTTTTAACGTAGTCCGCGTGTCCTGGAGCGTCGATGTGAGCGTAGTGACGTTTTTCAGTTTCGTACTCAACGTGTGCAGTGTTGATTGTGATACCGCGCTCGCGCTCTTCTGGAGCAGCATCGATAGACGCATAGTCTTTAGGTTGGTTAACTGATGAAGGCAAGCGACGTGCCAATACAGTTGTGATAGCTGCAGTCAAAGTAGTTTTACCGTGGTCAACGTGTCCAATTGTACCAATGTTAACGTGTGGTTTACTACGATCGTATTTTTCTTTTGCCATTTTGGTAAAAGCCTCCAATAAAATATATTTTATAGATAGACAGTAGGCAATACGGTCTAACTTTACCTTACTATTCTATCAAATTGTAGCAGAAATGCAAGCATTTTCTATTTTTTTTGTGATTTATTCCATGTAGAGCTGATAATAGGGCTGATTTTGGATGGAAGCACCGATGCTTGAGGATGCAATCCAAGTTTGATTTTCTAAGGAAACAAAGTTTTCTGCCGGTCCTGTCAGGATGACACCAGCAAATTCTAGCTTGTCAATTTCCTCCTGCTTGGTGAAGTCTGTATCGCCGAATTTAGCAATGTAGTCTTCTACATCATTGAGAGGAAATCGGTCAAAACTTCCCTTATCTTTTTTTGAGAGTTCAATATATTTCTTCATCATCTGAATACCAGACTTGAACTCCACCTGGTGTTCTGCTGGAATATCAGCTGGAAAACTTCTCATACTCTGCTCTTTGAAGCCGAACAGCTCATCCGGGGTCACCAAGGTACGGTCCCTGTGACAGGTCCCAATCCAGTACCAATTTTGCTTAAGATTTTCTGGAATCATCTGCTTAATCTGACCCAGTGTGTACTTCTTATCAAATCGAATGGCAACTTCTACCAGCTGACCGTCCATGTCCTTAAGATATTTGAGCTGATTCTTTTTCTCCACATTCCGTAAAAGTGGGAAGCTTGGTATTGCTTGAATAATCATAGAGAAAATCTAAACTAGCCCCTGGGGAGTTCTAAGTAGGGTCATAGTGCATACTAAAGAGGGTAAAGTAGACTTCCCTTTGACCAAAAGAAATAGGGACACCAGCTATATCCTTGCTCAAATTATAGTAGATTTTACCTGAAAAAAATCCCGTTTCTTGTATTTTTATCCCATCATGGCGAATGTTGGGATAGGCGATTTCTGTCAGCAAATTGTACCGTTCTCGCTCGCTATTAATGCGTGCACCGTAAATCATTTTAACCATCCAAGAACCAATAAAAAGGAAAACAAAACCAATGAGCAGGGATAAGCTGATTGTTTTTAGCAGGTGTTTCCTTCTACTCTTCTTGGTTGCAATTTCAAAAGTCTTCATAGTGATACCCCTTTTCTGTCAAGGTCTTGGCCAATTGTTTCCGTCCTCTGTGGAGATTGATTTTAACTAAGCTTTGAGATTAACCTAAAATTTTGGCAATCTCCTTGGTTGTCATCTCCTGAAAATAGTAGAGGTCCAAGACTAGCTGATACTTGCTCGGCAGCTCTGCTATTGCCCGATAGAGCGGCTCATAAGACCTGTCGTCAAATTTTGTCCAACCATTTTGGTGGAAAAATTCCTTCTGTAAGATGTCATGATAATGTTTGTCTCTCCTGTATTTGTCAATGTAAGTCCGAATTGCTGAGCGGTAAAGCCAGGCTCTTAGTTTTTCGAAAGGAAGGACAATATCGGAGGTGAGAATTTTGACCAGGACATCCTGGGCAATATCCTGGCTATCTGCAGGATTGGCGCCTGACTGTTGCAGATAGTAGGAAATTTCCTCAGCTATAGCAATGACTTCTTTTTCATAATCATCTAGTTTGATACTGCTCCCCTCCCTTCACTAATATAACGAATGAATCTGCAATCGGTTACACAACTTTTCTATACCCATTATACATTTTTTGACAAGCAAAAAACAACCTCCGCAGAAGTTGTTTTCGTCTCTTATCCTGAATTTCGGAGGCCTGTCGCCACACCGTTAATGGTGATGTGAATCAGGCTTTCCTGCTCCTTGCTGAGCTCCCCACGACGGAGGCGGTTAATGAGCTCGATTTGGATATAGTTAAGAATATTGAAGTAAGGCATGCGGTAGTCCAGACTGGCCTTGAGGAAAGGCAGTTCGTCTAGCAACTCTTCATGTTGCTCAATAGACAAAATCATGTCTTTAGTCAGCTGCCACTCATCTAAAATGGCATGGAAGATATTGCGAACTTCCTCTGTCTCACACATTTTGGCGTATTCAAAGGCGATGTTCATGTTGGATTTAGATAAGACCATGTCTACATTTGACAAGAGTGAACGGAAGAAAGGCCAGCTCTCGTACATTTTTTGTAGTTTAGCTAGATTTTCAGGCGCCTTGTCAATATAGCGTTTGAAACTAGAACCAACACCATACCAACCTGGCAGCATGACACGGTTTTGTGACCACGAGAATACCCAAGGAATGGCACGGAGCCCACCGATTTCAGTAATGGTCTTACGGGCTGCTGGACGAGAACCGATATTCAAACTGGAAATCTCACGGATTGGCGTCGCGGCAAAGAAGTAATCGTAGAAACGAGGATTATTGAAGACCAGGTCGCGGTAAATAGTATAGCTATCCGCCACAATCTCATCCATGGTTTCACGGTAACTACCAATTTCATCCGGATCCGTAATCATCTGCGTTACCATACGATCCAGCGTTGCAGACACCAGCATTTCCAGATTGTAGTAAGCTGCGTCCTTGTTACCATATTTATTACCAATCACCTCGCCCTGCTCGGTCAAACGGATACGGTCTTTGATAGAACCGAATGGCTGGGAGGTAATGGCATCATATGATGGACCACCACCACGACCAACCGTACCACCGCGGCCATGGAAGAAGGTAATCTTGACACCATTTTCTTGACCGATTTGGGTCAATTCATTCTGGGCCTTGTAGAGGGTCCAGCCTGATGACAGATAACCACCGTCTTTATTGGAATCCGAATAGCCCAACATGATTTCCTGGTAATATTTATTGCCAGCAATCCAGCGTTTGGCCAGGTCTAATTTCAGATAATCTCGCATGGTAGCAGCAGCATTGTCCAAATCTTCAATGGTTTCAAAGAGTGGAACAATCTGAACACGGGCCTTGTCGACATCAACCAGACCAACCTCCTTGAGCAAGACTGCCAATTCTAGCAAGTCTGATACGCTCTCTGAGTGGGAAATGATGTGCTGTTTGATGACCTCTTCACCTAGCTTATCCTTGAGTTCACGCGCTGTAGCAAAGATTGCCAACTCTTTTTCCAACTGCTCTGACTTGGCTACATGGGTTGCTGACAGGATGCGTGGGTCTGTTTCCAATTGTTTGAGGAGCACATGGCACTTAGCCTCTTCTGACAGGCTTGAATAATCTTCAACGATCCGTGCAGATGCTAGGAGCTCTGCTACACTTGCTTCTAAGATAGATGAATCCTGACGCATGTCGATGCTGGCCAAGTAGAAGCCGAAGGCTTCAATCGCTTCTAAAATCTCTGTCAAATCTCCCTTAATCAGTGCCGCTGTTTTATTTTCTTTCAGGGATTTCTTGATAGCCAGCAGGTCAGCCTTGAAAGCAGCAACGTTTTCATAGCGATCATCAGTTGGTTTGTTGTGCACGAGGTAATCACGCGTGTTTGCCAACTTCATCTGGATATAATGGAAGGCACGGCGGTAGGGTTCGTTTTCACGATAGACAGACTGATCCTGTGACAAATCAGCCAATTGCTGAACTGCCGGACTGACCTTGACAATAGTGGTCGACAGTGAGAAATTACGGTAGAGCTTGTAAAGCTGCTCATCGTAATAGTTCATAATCACTTGGCACTGGGTCAGGGCTGATAATTTCAAGGTTTCGGCCGTCACAAATGGGTTTCCGTCACGATCACCACCAATCCACATACCCATGGTAATAGGACGCGGATTATCCAACTCAATGCCCTTCTCGGCAGCCAGACGCTTGTACTCTCCTTGGAGCTTGGTCACTGCCTTAATGAAGGAGGAATTGTAATACTCCATGACATTGGTAATTTCATTGGTAACCTTGAGTTTCTTCTCCCGTGTCATATCCGTCTGCATGATGATTTCGATATAAAGACGCAGTTGGTCTTCCCACTTGGTCCGGTTCATCAAGCCCAATTTGACATCGCGGTAACGACGGAGCAATTCGTGGATATGCTTGGTCAAATCCAGCATGGACTGGCGTTGAACCTGAGTTGGGTGGGCCGTCAAGACAGGAACGACATTGAGTTTTTCAAGGATTTCAGCCGCATCTTCATGTTTGGACACCATATCAATTGTTGTGGAAATTTTTCCTAGATAATCATGACCAATATTATTTTGATGGTTGATTTCATAGGCCAAGTCCACATCTTCAGAGATGTTAATCAAGAGAGGTAAGATAGCGAAATAGCGAGAAATCACAGCCAATTCGTCATTGTCTAACTGGCCGATAATATCAATCAAGGCCTGGTAATCATCCTCATGTGAGAGCTGAGAAAGCTCCAAAATCTTCTGAAAGGTATCTGCAGACATCATCTGTCCAGCTACCTCTTCAAGGATAGTGGTCAGGATAGCAACTTCTTCCTTGATAGCATCCTTGTTGTTGTAGTTTTCTAACTTCTGAATTTTCATATTTCTCCCTAACTTTCTGTTTTAGCCATAGTCTGCTCTATTTCCTCTTCCCAGAGCTCCCGTTTCTCATTTGCATCAACATTTAAAACAAAGGCAATTCCTATAGAAATAACCAACAAGCTATTCCCCCCTTGTGATAGGAAGGGGAAGGTCACTCCCGTAGCAGGAATCAAGCCGGAAATACCACCGACATTGACAAAGGTCTGAATCAGCATCATCCCTGCTACTCCCAAAGCCATCATGGAATTGAAGGGGCGTCTAGCCCGGATACCCACCACAATAATTCTCAATATCAAAAAGAATAAGAGGGCGAGAATCAGGGAGGCTCCGACAAAGCCTAATTCTTCGATGACAATGGAAAAGACAAAGTCTGTATGGGCTTCTGGCAGATAGCCATTTTTCTCAATAGAATTTCCCAAGCCTCTGCCCAGCCAACCGCCATTACTCATGGCGTAGTAAGAATTGGTCAGCTGCAAACCTGATTCTGTCGCGTTTTCAAAGGGATTGAAGTAGGCTGAGAAGCGACGGGCAATATAGCCAAAGACGGGAATCCGTGCCACCAAATCAACCCCTAAAATCCGAATGGAGCCCAACAAAATGGTTGCTCCCAGGACCAAGCCCATCAGGACTGTTGAGAACCAGCGATAAGCCACACCACTGACCGTTACCATGACCAAAATAATCAAAACAACAATCGTAGCATTCCCCAAATCGGGTAGGCTGGCTACCAACCCCAGGAAAAACAGGCTGACAATCCGCCAATCATTAAAGGCCTTGGGCATCCAGCTTCCCTTAATCAAGGCCTGGTAATCATAGACCTGGATATCCCTCTGCATAGCGGAAAATCGTGCCGCCAGGTACCAGACAATCAATAATTTCAAGTATTCCGCCGGCTGGAGACCGATGATTCCCCCCGGTCCCAAGCGAATCCAACCGTGGGCACCATTGACCGGATCAAAGAAACGCGACGCGACCAACATGGCTACTTCTAAGAGGAGAAAGAAGCGAATCAGCCCCTTCTTCTTCAGGACCGTCAATTTCATCCGGTAGATGATAAACATGGCTACCAAACTCAGAATCCAGAAAAGTCCCTGGCTAATGACCATGCTAAAAGGATTTCCGCCCTTTTGTATTTGTAGGGCACTGGTTGTTGAATAGACAATAATCAAGCCGATCACTGAAAGAATCAGATAGGGCAAGAGAATAGAATAGTTCAGCAAATGCCGTTTATCAATCTTCATTGGTCCTCCTATAAAAAACAAGTTCTATGCTGTATATTATTTCTATTATAGCATAGTTTCATCAAAAAACGAGAGAATAGCCAAGCAGATTCAAAAATAAGGAACATTATTCTGTTCACTCAATTTTAATAAAATATACCGGCCTATTTCTCTGCAAAATCAGGAATGTCAATTGACCATTTTCACAACTATAATTTGTTTTTCAAAGCATATAAAAAGCCAGAGGCAATCCTCTGACCTAGTTTGTTTAAGTGCTCTAGCTATTTGAGTTTATTGAAAGCTTTCAAGGTAGAATTCAACATCGTCGCCTTCTTGTAGAATTTGTTCTGCAGCACCTTTTTCTGCCAAGCTACCATTGACCTTATACATCCAGTAGGTATTGCTGGCTGGATCCTGACTTTTTCCGTCGATGACCGTAACCATGCCGTTTTCTTCCTCGATATCGTGGTACTCTTCCAGGACATCCATGACAGAATCACTAGCTTCAAATCGGACATTTTTGGTAGAATTCTGACCATCAGTCGTAATCCTCAAAGTGGCCTCAAGTGGCTGACTAGTTTCCTCTACCTGACTGCTAGCTGTAGGCTGGTTACTCGTTGTCGAACACCCTAGCAAAACCAAGACAGATAGGACACTAACACAAATTCTTAGTAACCGTTTCATTTTATAAACCTCCGAAAAATCCCGTCAATAATTGGGTAAAATAAGGCAGTTGATACTGCATGGGCCACATCAAAACTTAAGCCATTTAGCCAATAGACCCATGGATTGACCCCAAATTGTAGGGCTGACAGAAGACTAATGACCAATCCATATAGAAAGGTGACTACAGCAGCTAACAACATAGGTATGAGGACTGAATTCCAAGAGCTCAACCGCAGGCCGGACCATACCCATTTCCACACTAGCATGATAGCTGCAAAACTGAGAATCTGCCACAAAACAACTATCCCAAACCCCATATAAATAGCCGTCCCAACCATGGTCAAAGCCATGATGAAGAAAGCATCTGCCATGGGCAAAAAAAGGCTGGTGACTAAAAATATAGCTGTAATGGGCTTGATATTAGCAAAAGGAAAAAAGGTAAATCGAAGTGCTATGCAAAGGCTGGCTAAGATAGCAATTCTACTAATTTTCTGGGCAGTCATGCAACTCCTACTTCATTTTTAGGACCTGTATTCTCATGCAAGAAACTTGTTGGACAAACTCGCAACGGAGAAAGGTTCCGTCCTCTAATGACAGGTTCTTATATCCATTAGTAGCATACCCCAATAGCCAGGATATGTCAAGCGGATGAAAGTTAGCTATTTCCTGCATAAATGAGACTATTTTTTTTGATTTTTCCAGATCTTTGAGTTAAAATAAAAAAGATGAGAAAGAGAATTAAACCTATCATTGTGATTGTTTTCTTTGCTCTATTCACTTCCTTGATTCTCTTGACTCGGACCATGGCTATCCAAGCTGAAAAACGGGCGGCAGCAATTCAAGAAGCCCAAATAGAAAAAGAAGCAAAGAAGATCACAAGCGCAAGCTCTACCTATGTCATAGAGAATGCTTTAGAAATGAAGCCAATCATTGATGTTTCCGCATGGCAACGACCTGAGGATATCGACTACGATACGCTCAGCGAACAGATTTCTGGAGCTATTATCCGGATTCAGAGTGGTTCCCATACAAAGAAAGAAAACTCTGCCACCGATAAAAATGGAATTGACAAGTCCTATAAGCAGCATATTGAAGAATTTCAAAAGCGGGGAGTTCCCATCGCTGTCTATGCTTATGTGACAGGAAATTCTATAGAAGCCATGAAAAAAGAAGCCCAATCCTTCTACAAGCTGTCTTCGCCTTACAAGCCAACCTTCTATTGGATGGACGTTGAGGAAAAGACCATGGGCGATATGGATGCCGGCGTCGAGGCTTTTAGACAGGAGTTGGTAGACCTTGGTGCTAAAAATATTGGACTCTATATTGGCACCTATTTTATGGATGAACATAGCATCACAGTAGATAAGTTTGATGCCCTGTGGATTCCAACCTATGGGACGGACTCGGGTTACTACAATGCCGCTCCCAACACTGATTTGCCCTACGACCTTCACCAATATACTTCACGAGGTTACTTGAATGGCTTTAAATACCATCTGGACCTCAACCTCATCACTAGCTTAAAAGACCCTAACGAGGTCTATCAAAAGCTCTTTACCGTTCCTGAGTAACAACTAAATAATTTCACAAAGGAGTGCTTCGGCTGAGATCGCATCTGCGAAATCCTCGAACCTGATCTAGGTAAGACTAGCGTAGGGATTGTGTTTTATGGATAGCATAAAAAACCAAACCTCCTTTCATTGCAACCATAAAGGAGGTTTTTATGTCCCATACTAAATTACGTACCCTGGCTGAAGTAGCCATCTTCTCTGCCATTGCCCTGGTCTTTGACAAACTACCGCTCTTCACTATGCCTCAAGGTGGATCGGTTTCCTTGGTCATGCTGCCCATTCTCTTTCTGGCACTCAGACATGGCCTGGCTATCGGTGTGCTAGCAGGTGGAATTGTCGGTACCATCCAACTCTTCTACGGCGGCTACTTCCTCAATCCCTTCCAGGTCTTTCTGGATTACGCCCTATCCTATGCTGGAATTGGGTTGGCAGGGCTATTTACAAGACCTTTTAAAGCCAGTAAGACCAGCACAAGTGCAATCAGCTGGATTGGACTAGCCAGTCTACATGGAGGCAGCATTCGTTTCCTAGCCAACTTCCTGGCCGGAATCATCTTCTATGCTGACTACGCTACACCTGGTATGCCTGTCTGGCTCTACTCTCTTCAATACAATCTCAGCTATATTCTGCCATCGACCCTGATTGCAGCAGGTCTGTTGATTGTTCTCTACAAATCAAGACCTGCCTTCTTTAAGGTAAAATCATCCTAAGTCTGTCCGTTTTGGCAGGCTTTTTTCGACGAAATTCGGTCTATGTGCTATAATGGGTCCATTACATAATTTTGGAGGAATTTATGTCATCTTGGATTTCAAGAATTATCAAGGGAATGATTATCGCCCTTGGATTTATTTTGCCTGGTGTTTCGGGTGGTGTATTGGCTGCGATTTTGGGCATCTATGAGCGGCTCATTGGCTTTTTAGCCAATATTCGCAAGGATTTCAAAGAAAATTTGCTCTATTTTATCCCTGTTGGAATCGGGGGAATTTTGGGTATTGCCCTCTTCTCCTTCCCGGTTGAATTCCTGCTCAAGCACTTCCAGGTCCCCGTTCTCTGGGCCTTTGCCGGTGCCATTGTAGGAACCGTTCCTAGCCTGCTCAAGGAATCTACTCAAAAAAGCCAGCGTGACAGCATTGACTGGATTTGGCTGGTTGCAACCTTTATCGTCTCTGGTCTTTTGCTCTACAATTTGAACAGTTTGGTCGGAACCCTGCCAGCTAGCTTTGCTAGTTTTGTCTTGGCTGGTGCTCTGATTGCTCTGGGGATTTTGGTACCTGGGCTCAGCCCGTCTAATTTGCTTTTGATTTTAGGGATTTACGCGCCTATGCTCAATGGATTCAAGTCCATGGACCTGCTTGGCACTTTTCTGCCTATTGCTATCGGTGGGGCCCTAGCTATGGTGGCATTTTCTAAGTCCATGGACCATGCTCTCAAGGTCTACCACTCCCGCGTTTACCACTTTATCATCGGTATCGTCGCTTCATCCACCATTCTCATCCTTATCCCACAAGCTGGCAATGAGGAAGCCATTTCCTATGCTGGAGCTGGCATCGGAACCTGGCTTGCTGCCCTTGTCCTCTTTGTTCTTGGTGCCTGGCTAGGCCTATGGATGAGCAAACTCGAGGAAAAATACAAGTAGGAGGTCATCCTATGGCAAAGAAAGAAAAAATCAAGAAAACCTTGGTCGACCAGATTCTGGACAAGGCCAAAATTGCCCACGACAGTCTGGTCATCAATGCCCTTGAAGGCAAGGTACCTGAAGGTATCCAAATGGAACAAATCTACAAAACCCTGGCCCTAAAAGGCGATAAGACAGGGCCCATTATCGGAATTGTTCCCATTACCGAGCACCTGTCTGAGAAGAAATTGGCCAAGGTCTCTGGCAACAAGAAGGTCGCCATGATTCCACAAAAGGATCTGGAAAAGACGACCGGCTATGTCCACGGAGCCAACAACCCTGTCGGTATCCGGCAAAAGCACAATTTTCCTATCTACATAGACCGGTCAGCACTGGAAACGGGCTACATGATTGTCTCTGCTGGTGAAGTGGGCCGTTCCATCGGCATTGATAGTCAGGTCCTGGCTGATTTTGTCAAGGCTAGTTTTTCCGATTTGACCGAGGGAGACTAGCATGAGGATTTACTTTATCCGCCACGGCAAGACCGAGTGAAATCTGGAAGGTCGTTTTCAGGGTTATTCTGGCGACTCTGCCCTCCTGGCTCAATCCTATGAGGACTTGAAAAGAAACTATTTATCAAGTCCGTCAACGTTCGGTCGATTTTGTCAAAAATCTGGAAGATTCCCAGCTGTCGACTGTTCTCATCGTGTCACATGGTTCAATCTTAGTCGCTGGAATCATGACGCTGCTGGGCCATCCTGCCCACGAGGTTTGCTCTCGCGGTGGCTTGGACAACGCCTCCGTGACTATTCTTGAAACGATTGATGTTGAGCATTTTATGGAAATTTGCTGGAATGATACATCTTATAAACAGTAGAGAAATCTGCTGTTTTTTGTTTCCCTGGCTATTTCCTGCTGATTTTTTAGGCTTTCTGTGATAAAATAGAAAGAACAGACTTTGGAGGAATGAAAATTTTATGTCTACTGAACATTTTGAAGAATTGAATGACCAACAGCTTGTCCGTCGTGAGAAAATGGCAGCTCTTGCAGAACAGGGCATTGACCCCTTCGGTAAGCGATTTGAACGCTCTGCTGATTCTGCTCAGTTGAAGGAACAATACGAAGACAAATCAAAAGAAGAATTGGAAGAGCTGGGTCAAACGGCTATTATCGCTGGTCGTATCATGACCAAACGCGGTAAGGGTAAGGCTGGCTTTGCCCATATCCAAGACCGTGAAGGGCAAATTCAAATTTATGTCCGTAAGGATGATGTTGGCGAAGAAAATTACGAAATCTTTAAAAAAGCAGACCTTGGGGACTTTGTAGGTGTCGAAGGTGATGTCATGAAGACCAATGTTGGTGAATTGACCATTCATGCTCGTAAATTAACTCACTTGTCTAAAGCGCTCCGCCCGTTGCCAGAAAAATTCCATGGTTTGACTGACGTTGAAACTCGCTACCGAAAACGATATTTAGACTTAATTACCAATCGCGAAAGTTTTGAACGCTTTGTAACACGTTCAAAAATCATTTCTGAAATCCGCCGTTACCTGGACGGACTTGGTTTCTTGGAAGTGGAAACGCCCGTTCTCCACAATGAGGCTGGTGGTGCTGCTGCCCGTCCATTTATCACCCACCACAATGCACAAAACATTGATATGGTACTTCGTATCGCAACGGAACTTCACCTCAAGCGCTTGATTGTCGGTGGTATGGAACGCGTTTATGAAATTGGCCGTATCTTCCGTAATGAGGGAATGGATGCTACCCACAACCCTGAATTCACTTCTATCGAAGTTTACCAAGCCTACGCTGACTATCAAGACATTATGGACTTGACCGAGGGTATTATCCAACATACTGCAAAGGCAGTTGTCGGCGACGGCCCTGTAACCTATCAAGGAACTGAAATTGCTATCCACGAGCCATTCAGGCGTATCCACATGGTCGATGCAATTAAGGAACAAACTGGTGTGGACTTCTGGGCGGACATGACCTTTGAAGAGGCAAAAGCTGTAGCAGCTGAGAAAAAGGTTCCTGTGGAAAAACACTATACTGAGGTTGGTCACATCATCAATGCCTTCTTTGAGGAATACGTGGAAGCTACTCTCATCCAGCCGACATTTGTCTACGGTCACCCTGTGGCAGTGTCCCCATTGGCTAAGAAAAATGACCTGGACCCACGTTTCACGGACCGCTTTGAGCTCTTCATCATGACCAAGGAATACGGTAATGCCTTCACCGAGCTCAATGACCCAATCGACCAATTGGAACGTTTTGAAGCCCAAGCTAAAGCTAAGGAACTGGGTGATGACGAGGCGACTGGCGTAGACTACGACTATATCGAAGCCCTTGAATACGGTATGCCACCAACAGGTGGTCTAGGAATCGGTATCGACCGACTCTGCATGCTCTTGACAGATACTACTACTATTCGGGATGTACTCCTATTTCCGACTATGAAATAATCAGCTCTAAAATCGTTGATTAGATTGAATTTCTGACTGGTAAACTTACTAATTTACCAGTCTTATTTACAAGTTTGTAGAAACTATAAATAGTAACGTCTTCTCTTGGATATGTCCAAGGGAAGATTTTTTTGATTCTGAACACAAAAAATGACAGCATATTTTCTACTGTCATTAGTTTATTGTCGAAAAATATGTCTTTTCTAAAAAGATAAAACACATCATTTTATATTTAGCATATCTGCCATTTTATCATAAAATACCGTAGCTAAATATCTTCCTCTCTTAATGATCTCTAAATCTGCATCGCTAGAATCGAATTTTATTACATCCCACTCCAACAAATTATTTTTACGTTTTCCATTAGAATATGTCCTATATTTTTTATAAAAACTCTTCATCTGTGGATATGAAGAGTTTTTATACTTAGAAATTTTGTCCGCTACAGGCTTATCATCCAAATCATGATTAATACTTTCCTCTAAAACAACAACATTTCCAATAGAAAATTCTGGTGAATTTGAATCATCTTTATTTCCCAAGCTATGTGGTCTTATATGCTCCAAACTATAATTTATATCATCAACAATTCTGTATTTTAGTTGAGGGGCATGATTGTTCTCATCTTTATTTCCATAGTTTTTCTCCCGAATTCTTGATTAGACGATTTTCCAACCTCTTCATATATTGTTCCATAAAATCAAAATCTGGTTTTCCTAAATGAGAAGGTAATTTTATTATTTGTCTTTTTATGCGGTGTCCATTAAACTTATAGCCATAAGCATACTTTTGGGCCTGTTTTTCAATGATCTGTTTTAAAAATAATAAACATATGCAAATAACAGTATTTCAAAATCTGGTGACTCAGCATATTTATATACACCACACTTTTTTAGATCCACACTACTATATGTTTCAATATCAATGCTTAATATGTTCAACAATATTTGTTCTTGAAGTCTTAAATAAATCAGCCATCTGCTGTTGACTAAGCCAGACTGTTTCATTTTCAAACTTCACTTCTATATTAGTAGCTCCATCATCGGACTGAAATATCAATATCTCACCATGAATTTCCATAAGATATTCTCCTACAAATTCTTATTTTGCTAATATTTTCCCAAAAATAAAATATGCAATACTCCACAGAACTACTCCTGTAAATAAAAATATGCCAAATACTTTTATATAGTCTGAAATATTATTTAGTATAAACCAACCACTAAAAAGTAAACACGGGAAGATGGTTACTAGCATAGTTACAAAATGTACAACCGATTGCTTAATCAATGACCAGCTTTCGATTTCATACATGACAGAAGCTCCTGCTACTAAAGTTACGATAATACCAACCAAAAATGTACTTTTCACTTGAAAAGTATCCGTCCCTTGATAATACATCATTATTGATATTGAGGTCATGATGATGAAGGGAATTATTCCTCTGATTATTGCTTTCTTTATTAACATTATATCATCTCCATAAATTCTAATTTGTCACTTTCTTGATACCCATATTGTACCATTGCTTAACTGTTATACAAATCAAAACTTATCAAACTCAGCTTGTCCTGCTACCTTGCTATACTTAACTCCATCATTTGATTTCTCAGTCCATATATCAAGTACCATACCAATTGTAAGTAAATCCAGTTCAGAAATGCTTATCCCTATTTCTGTACATCTAAGTAGAAATAGGGCTGCTGTCATTTTCCTACTACTTTTTGGAAGTTTTTTTTAGATTCAACTTCCGTTTCAAGGTTTGCTCCCTAAAGCTCTAGTATTTCAGGAAGAACCTCATATGTAGAAAACATCTCAAACTGATCAAGCCACTCCTCTATGCTTGCAGGTGTACTTTTATCTGCATGAAATGCCATGATATATGCGACATTTTCAAATATCTCAAGGTCATCTATTTCAAAAGTACCATCCCTATTAAAAGACTTTTCAAGTCTAGATAAATCTTTAAAACTATCCCTTTTAAACTTAATTCTATATAGTCGAGGTACTGTAGCTGATGACTTAAACTTTACATCAACCTCTCCTAGACTTTTCAAGATCTCCTACCATATGTGGTGGTACTCTAAAAATTCTAGCTATCTCATTGATTTGAAATTTTCTAGTTTCTAAAAACTGTGCTTCATTAGGCGATATAGAAATCGGTGTATACTTCATACCTTCTTCAAGGATTGCTATCTTATGGGAGTTACTTCCTGAAAATCCTCTAGACCAGCTTTCTCTCATAGCCTCAGGATCTTTTACTGTTCCTGGATACTCTAAGATTCCACTTGGCGTTGCACCATTAGCAAAAAACTTAGCTCCATATTCTTCTGTAGCTATTGCCATACCGATAGCATTTTTAGCCATTGCAATCGGACTATATCCAACAAGTCCGTCAAATCCAAGTCCAGGTATATGAAGTACATCAGACTGATTTAGTTTGATACTTCCCTGTTTTCCTATATTTCCATCTGAATCACTGACTAGATACTCATAATATATTTGACCATTATCATCTCTATCCACCTTCATTCTATCCGGCATCAGTGGATAAAGTGCAAGTACTTCTCCTTTACCATTTCGAATAATCTGTGCGTAGGCATTTCCCCACAAAAGTAAATGTGTCATTAAAGTTTCTCTAAAAATAAAACTTGTCATTTCACTATTTGGTTCATCGTGTAGCACTTTATATAAAGGGTGATTAACTGCCTTTTCTGTTCCACTATCTGTTCTAAGATAAACATATCTTGCATTATTATATCAAAGATATTAACAAAGCGTAATAAAATTTTCACTTTTTAAAAATCAAAAAATGATGAAAATAGCACATCTTTGATTCATTAAAGACGGCAAGCATAATAAACTCTCCTTCTCTCTCTAACAGATAAAAAACCAAAACTATTCCATGATGAGAGTAATTCTGAATCAAGCTTCTTATTTCTATCAATACCATAAAAAAGCCCGACCACACGGTCAGGCTTTTAAGGAGATTATGAAAAATATTTAGGATTGACTATAGTATAACCTAGCTTCTTCCTTTTCTCATCAGTCTTGGGAATGATTTTTTTCTTTATTGGCAAAGTATTCTCGCACAATCGGTGCGACTTCTTTACCATAAAGCTCGATAGCACGGAGGACATCCTCATGTGGCATAGAGCCAATTGGCAAGTGGAGGAAGAAACGCTCCAAATCCAAGGTTTCGATAGTTTGGATAATTTTTGCAGCGACGTGCTGTGGATCGCCAACAATGCTTGCTCCTTCATCTGTCAAAGAATAGAGGTATTGGGCCTTGGTCATTTCAGACCAGTGTGGCCGGTCCTTTGCGATATTGTTAGTGACCACTTTAGTTGGGTGGAAGTATTCCTCAACAGCCTTGTCATGGTCGTCTGCTATCCAACCCCAAGAATGGGCTGCAACCTTAGTTTTCTCAGGTGAGTGACCGGAATTGCGAGCCACCTTTCGGTAGGCATCTACCAGCGGTTTAAAACGATGAGCCCCTGCTCCAATGACTGCATAAACGATTGGCAGGCCTTTTTGGGCAATCTTGATGGTTGACTCGACATTGCCACCAGTCGCTACCCAGATAGGAAAATCTTCCTGAACAGGTCGCGGATATACAGGCTTATTGTCCACCGACTGGGTGAATTTACCACCCCAATTCAAGTTGGTAGCCTTGTCAATCTCTAAAAGCATATCCAATTTTTCATCGAACAGTTCTTCATAGTCATGCAAATCATAACCAAACAACGGGAAGGACTCCGTAAAGGAACCACGGCCAGCCATGATTTCCGCTCTGCCGTTTGACAAAGCATCAATGGTGGTGTACTGCTGATAGAGGCGGACTGGATCCATAGAGGAAAGAATCGAAACTGCTGATGTCAGTTTGATATGCTTGGTATTGACAGCACCTGCTGCCAGGACAATTTCAGGTGCAGAGACCGCAAAATCTTCGCGGTGATGCTCCCCAATCCCATAGACATCCAGGCCAACCTGATCTGCCAGTTCAATCTCTTTGACCAGCTGACGAATGCGCTCGTCGTGGCTGTACGTTTCTCCTGTCTTTTCAAGAGGGGTTGTTTCTCCAAATGTTGAAATACCTAATTCTACCATGATGTTACTCCTTTAATCTGAATGATGTCCTTATTTTATCTTTAACTAGTGACAATGTCAAGCCGTTTGCTCACAGAAAAACGACTAGGAAAAACCTAATCGTTTTGAATGTTATTCATATCGCAGTGCTTCAATTGGATCCAATTTAGAAGCCTTATTTGCTGGGAGGACACCGAAGATGATACCAACCAGGGCTGAGAAGGCGAGACTCCCCAGAACCACTGGGATAGAGATGACGGCGGACATACCCTCACCCATGACCTTGCTGATATTGAGCAAAACGACAGTCGTTTGGGCGATTAAGAGACCGATGGCACCGCCCAGAGTGGTCAAGACCATAGCCTCAATCAAGAACTGACTCAAGATATTGGCACGAGTCGCTCCCAGTGCCTTCCGCAGACCGATTTCCCGTGTCCGCTCGGTCACGGATACCAGCATAATGTTCATCACGCCGATACCGCCGACCAAGAGGGAGATACCTGCAACCGCACCTATAAAGGTGGTCACAATACCTAGCTCACTCTTGAAACTTTCAATCATGGCAGACATGTCAAAAATATCATAGCGAGCCTCTTTTAGACCAGAAACCCTAGTCAGATAGTCCGCAGCAGCCTGACCAACCTCTGTGGCCCTGGTCACATCTTCGACATAGACATAGAGTCCAGAATTTTCTTTCATGCCCATCTCTGCAGCAACCTGGGTATTGGCCATAATGGCATTACCGCCTGAGTTCATCCCAAACATGGCCGTACCAGCATTGGGCTCCTTATAAACACCGATAACTAGATAGGCATTGCCATTGAGAGAAACCGTCTGGTTGAGGGAGGCTTCCATGGAGCCAAACAGTTTTTCAGCCAGATTGACATCCAGCATGATAATGCGAGCAAAGCGACTATAGTCATTAGGAGTGAACTTGCGTCCTGCCAAAATTTCTAGATTTTTGACATCAAAATAGGAATGGCTGACCCCATTGATGGTCACATTATCAGCTGATTTGTTACCGGCTTCTATTGTTCCCATATTACTCAAATTGATATAGTAGTTGCTTAAACCGTCAATTTCCAGAAGTCCTTGCAACATGCTATGGGTCAAGTCAGGCTCTTCTTCCATAGACATTTCCCCAGTGAAGCCAGCATTAAATAAACCCGACGAAACCTCTTCTAAATTTACATAAGGAGAAAAATGGACAGAGACATTATTTTGCTCACCAGCCAGGGCCTTCTCCATGGATTTCTGTAGGCCTTCACCTAGAGCCATGATGATAACAACAGCAGCCACACCGATAATGATACCCAGCATGGTGAGGAGGGAGCGCATCTTGTGGGCTAGGATTGATTTTAAGGCAAATTTCCAATTTTCCATTAAGCCTCCTCCCTTCTTCTGTCCTCAGTGATAACCCCGTCCCGAAGAACGATTTTCCGCTTGGCATAGGCGGCAATCTCTGGCTCGTGGGTGACCATGATAATGGTCTTACCTTCATTATTGAGCTCAGTCAAAAGCTCCATAATCTGCTGGCCAGTCTTGGTATCCAGGGCCCCCGTCGGCTCATCCGCCAAGATAATGGCTGGGCTATTGACCAAGGCACGCGCAATAGCCACCCGTTGCTTTTGACCTCCAGACAATTCCGACGGCAGGTGGTCCATACGTTCTGCCAATTCAACTTTTTCTAGGTAACGTTTGGCCTTTTTCTTACGTTGGTTGGACGGTACTCCTGCATAAATTAGGGGTAACTCCACATTCTGCAAGGCGTTGAGCTTGGCAAGGAGGAAGAATTGTTGGAAGACAAAACCGATTTGGTCATTGCGGACCTGGGCCAACTTTTTCTCCGATAACTGGCTGACTTCCTCGCCTTCTAGCCAATAGTTGCCAGAACTAGACCTGTCCAGCAAACCAATAATGTTCATGAGAGTGGATTTACCAGACCCGGACGGTCCCATAATGGCTAGAAATTCTCCCTCTTCGACTTCCAAATCAATATCCTTGAGAACTCGCAACTCCTGGTCACCGTTTTTATAGGATTTGTTGATTTGTGTGAGTTTAATTAGCTGGTTCTTCATCGGCTTCTACCTCTTGACCCTCTTGTAAGTCAAAATCTGGGAGGACAATGACATGGTCACCAACAGACAAGCCCTTGATCACTTCCTGGTTAAGAGCATCTGCATTACCCAGAGTCACCTCTACTTTTTTAGCCTTACCATCTACCAATGTCCAAACAAAGGTCTTATCATCCTCATAGACAACAGCTGTCACAGGGACCAAGATATTTTTGCTGGTGTTGACCACTTCCATATTGACAGTGAAACCTTGCTTGAGGTCGCCGATATCGCTAGTCAAAGTCACCTTGAAAGGATACTTGGCACCACCACCAGATCCGCCGCCACCCGGTACTGCTACCGCAGTTTGATCATTGGCTGGATAGTTTGAAATATAGGAAATTTTACCAGTCCAGGTCTGTTCTGGATAGACTTTAGTGCTTAATTTCACTTCTTGGTCAACCTTGATATTGGCCAAATCATATTCTGTAAGCTGACCTGTCACCTGCAGGCTATTTTGGTTGACGATGTGAATGACTGTCTGGCTATTGGTTGAGCTCTTAGAAACAGACTTATTGACCTCAACAACTGTACCTGACACGGTGCTGGCAACGGTCGCTTCATTGACGGCCGTCCACGCCTTGTCTACCGCCGCTTGGGCATCCGCATAGGCATCATTCAAATCCGCCAATTGCAAATCAATGGAACGTTGGGCAGAGGCCGCTGCTTCTCCATCCAAGGCTGGGTCACCTGTTGTTGGCAAGGTCTGACCACCATTTTGCACCTCATATATTTGACGTCCAATCTTATCCCGTCCGCGCACAGCCGAATCAAGAGCCGTTTGCAATTCATAAGCATCATAGCGAAGCAGGGCCGTTCCAGCCTCTACCTGGCTCCCCTGTTCAACGTAAAATTCACTGATATCGCCTTTAGAGGGGTCATAATAGACAAACTGCTCTTCACCCGCAGCCACTGTCCCCGTCAACAAGGTCGACGAAGCAATCGAACCTTCCTGAACCACCCTGTAGGTCATGGGTAATGTAAAGTCTTCACCTGCGCTACCTGAACCACCTAAGGCATTAGAGAAGAGTAAGGCCCCACCGACCAGGGCTACCGATGCAACCCCAAGACCAGAAAAAAGGGCAATTTTTGCTTTTTTGGACTTAAACATATCTGTCTCCTTTACATGTTACAAAAATAATTGTCTTATACAGATAATACACCTATACATCGTTTTTTGCAAGTGTTTTCCATACTAATTTTATAATATTTTTGTCAATTATCCCACTTACATTTTTGTAAGAAATAGCTTCTATCAATCATGCAGGTATGGCCAGTATTTTTACAAAATAATAGTAAGAAAAACCTAAACAAGGTTTCACGATAGACGTAGCGGATTTTTGATTGAAAGATAAAAAAAGGGTAGAATGTAGTCAAGAAATCTTTGGAGGAAGAAAATGAGAGAATTTGATATTATCAGCATTGGTGGAGGAAGTGGTGGCATTGCCACTATGAACCGAGCGGCTATGTATGGTGCCAAGGCTGCCGTTATTGAAGGCAGCTATATCGGTGGAACCTGTGTCAATCTAGGCTGTGTTCCTAAAAAAATCATGTGGTACGGTTCTCAAGTAGCTGAAGCCATTCACACTTATGGACCAGAATACGGTTTCACCAGCCAGGATGTTCACTTCAACTTCGCAACCCTGCGTCAGAACCGTGAGGCCTATATCGAGCGTTCTCGTTCCTCTTATAGCAATACCTTCAAAAACAATCAGGTTGAGGTCATTCAAGGTTTTGCCAAATTTGTAGATAGCCATACGGTCGAGGTCAATGGTGAGCGAATCAAAGCCAAACACATTGTCATCGCTACTGGTGGTCTTCCAGTTATTCCCGCCATTCCAGGTGCTGAATTGGGTGTCGTGTCCGACGACTTCTTTGCCTGGGAAGAATTGCCAGAGTCTGTCGCTGTTATCGGCGCTGGCTATATTGCCGTTGAGGTGGCTGGCGTCCTACACGGTTTGGGCGTGGATGCCCAGCTCTTTGTCCGCGGCGACCGCCCATTGCGTAACTTCGATACCTACATTACCGATGCCCTCATGGAAGAGATGGAGCGGACCAAGCTCCCACTTCACACCCATAAAACGCCAAGCAAGCTGGAGAAAACGCCAGAAGGAAAAATCCAAATCTTCTTTGAGGACGGCACTTCCCACATTACTGACCAGGTTCTCTGGGCTGTTGGGCGCAAGCCAAATACCAACCAGCTTAACCTAGAAGCTGCTGGTGTGACACTAACAAAATCGGGCCACATCGAAGTCAACCAATACCAAGAAACAGTGGTTCCTGGCATCTATGCCTTGGGCGACGTGACGGGTGAAAAAGAGTTGACACCCGTTGCTATCAAGGCTGGACGGCTCCTATCGGAACGCTTATTCAACGGTAAAACAGATGCCAAAATGGACTATACAGACATTCCAACTGTTGTCTTCTCCCACCCAGCTATCGGTACGGTCGGATTAACAGAAGACCAGGCCCTTGTTCAATACGGTGCGGACCAAGTCAAGTGCTACACTTCAGCCTTTACCTCTATGTACACAGCCATGGCAGACAACCGCCAGCTGACCAAGATGAAACTAGTCACCGTTGGTCCTGAAGAACGAGTGGTCGGCCTCCACGGTATCGGCTACGGTGTCGACGAGATGATCCAAGGTTTCTCAGTTGCTATCAAAATGGGAGCTAGCAAGGAACAATTTGACGCCGTTGTGGCAATCCACCCAACTGGCTCAGAAGAATTTGTCACCATGCGATAGAAATTTCATAAAAACGCTCAGACTTTCATCTGGGCGTTTTATCATCTTATGGCAAAATAGCAATGGCTCTAACTGGTGAACCCGAGCCCTTTTCCCAATGTGGAAAGGCGATGGAAATCAAGCTCCCCGTCGCTGGAACCTGATCAAGATTGTTGAGGACTTCTACCTGGTAAATGTCTTTTGACAGAAGATAGTATTCCTCTGGAAGGCTACCACCATTCTCTGCTGCTGATACTCCTGAGTCTGTATCCAGGGTCTCATGACCAACGGCCTTGACCTTGCGTTCCTCAATCAGATACTCCAAGGCATCATGGCTCCAACCTGGGGTATGTTGCACTCCATTATCATCCAAATTACGGATGGCATCCTGGCTTGGCCAGCGATTAGACCAGTCTGAGCGGAAGGCAACAAAGGACTCCTCTGCAATAGGACCATGTTCCTCTTCAAAATCCAAAATATCCTGCTTGGTGATTTGGTAATCTGGATTTGCTGCAACTGCCTGCGACTTATCGATAACATAAAGAGGCAGGAGCAAATCTTTCAAGTCAATCTCGTCCAAATAACGAGCCCCCTCCACAAAGTGAACAGGCGGGTCGATATGGGTACCATACTGGCCAACGACCGTGAACTGCTCTACGAAAAATCCGTCCTTGTGGTCAAACAAGGTCTTCTTCTCCAAGGCAGGCAGGGCAGGGAAATGAGGACTATTTTCATTGATTTGATGGGTCAAATCCACCCATTTTTTAGCTTTTAAGGTACGGTAAATAGCTAATAATTCTGACATAGGATGTCTCGCTTTCTTATTTTTATCCATTGTAGCATGAGAATGGACCAGTCTACTTAAAAAACATAGTTTTTTGCTTATATAACTTTTTTATGAATAGCTATAGATTTTTCCTATAACTGTGACAGCTGATAGTCAATGGATTGACTTCCTTTGAAAATCAAACTATAATTTTGTTAACCAATTATTATAAAAGGATAACCATCCCATGAAACAAGAATCAACTCTCCATTTGGTCTACACTGCAATCGGTGCGGCCCTCATTGCAGCCCTTTCACAAATCAGCCTTCCCATTGGTCCTGTTCCCTTTACTCTCCAAACCCTGGCTATCGCCCTGATTGCCTGCCTCTACCCAAGGAAACTGGCCCTGGCAAGTGTCGGAATTTATCTGACCTTGGGTGCCATTGGACTGCCTGTATTCGCAGGATTGTCAGGTGGAGTGGCCAATCTTTTCGGACCGACTGCTGGATTTCTCTGGGGCTTTTTGGCCTACGCGGCTATCACATCCAGCTTGACGACAAATAATAGTTCTCCATTCCAGGTCTTTCTGGCTTGTCTGCTGGGAACCGCTACTTGCTTTGGACTGGGATGTTTAGTATTCAAACTGGTCAGCGGTGCTAGCTGGACAGATACACTTGTCTGGACAGTCCTGCCCTTCATCCTGCCTGATTTAGCAAAAATTTCCCTCGCCACAGTGGCACACAAACTCCTCCAACCAGTTATGAGAAAAAGGAACCTAATCGCTTAGGCTCCTCATCTTACTAATTGGTAAATGCATCCAGCATGACTTGAAATTCTTCATTGCTGAGGGTAATGCCCTTGCCCATCTTGGTATGGTCGGGACTCCAAGTGCGGATGTCATATTTGGCTGGTGCCCCGTTAAAGGACACACGATTAAGCTCCTTGGTCCAGCCCTTATCATTCTCAGATAGGACCAAGAGTTTTTCTTCGATTTCAAATGTAAATTCTGCCATTTGTTACCTCCTTCACTTATTTGTTCGCAAACACTTGTCATTTTTATAAAAATTGTATAAGATGATTATAGCAAGTTTGAAAGGATATTGCCATGAAGAGGTTTTTGGAATCCATTTTCGACCGTATCAATGATTTTCTGGTTTACAGATCCCAACCAAAGCCTATGGAGCCTGCAACCAGAGAAGAGATTCAAGAGTATCTTGAGCTGGCCATTCAAAAGAAGGCTGCTATCCATGTTATTTATGGTGAACGTAGCTTTACCGGGGATATTGTCAAGTATGACAAGGAACGACAACGCTTGATTATGAAAAATTTCAAACGGCGCGTGACCAGTATCATTCGGATTGATGAGATTAAAAAAATCTCTCTGGTTCCAGAAAACATCAAAAAATCACAATTATCAAAAGGCTGAATTTCTCCAGCCTTTTTCTTATGCACGAATAGTAACAGCCTTGCCGTCCTCTTGATAGAGATTGATGAGCCCTGACTTGCAGGCGCGGATCATATCGCCTGGATAGATTTCACGGTCTAGCTTAATAGTCAGCAGTTCCATAGGCTTATTGGCACGGTCAATCTTATCTCCATTGGAATCATGCAGGCCTTGAATGGTCGTTTCAAAATGACGGAAACCTGGCCCGTAGAACTCAACTTGGTCTCCTTCGTTGATGACATTGCGCTGACGAATAGTTGCTGTCATGGTTTCCTTGTCAAAGGCAACAACTTCAGCGATAAATTTGTACTCAGGAATTTTGCGACGGGCACCAAACAATTGCTCATTTTCAGTTGGTGGATTGTAGTAAAAACCAGTTGCCAGTTCACGCTGGGCTACTTTCCACAACTCGTCAATCAGGTCTTGTTTGATCGCTTCAAACTTTTCTGGACTTTCTAGATAGGCATCGACCGCAGCCTTATAGCAGTTGGTTACGGTTGACACGTAGTGGACAGATTTCATCCGGCCTTCGATTTTTAGGCTATCAACCCCATTTTCAATCATGTCTGGAATATGGTCGATCATACACATGTCCACCGCAGACATGGAGAACTCCTCTGGTATTTCCCCCTTAATCGAACGACGCTCTTCACCGAATGGCAAGTCATAGAGGTTGTACTTCCAGCGGCAAGACTGGGAGCAACCGCCGCGGTTGGCATCACGTTTGCTCATGTGGTTGGAGAGGACGCAACGTCCTGAGTAGGAGATACACATGGCACCGTGGACAAAGGCTTCGATTTCAACATCTGTCCGTTTACGAATTTCAGCTACCTCTTCCATGGTCACTTCGCGGGCTAAAACAACGCGGGTTAAGCCCAATTCCTTCCAGAACTCGAAGGTTTCATAATTGGTCGATGAAGCCTGGGTGGACAGATGGATTTCAAGTCCCGGCGCTTCAGTGGCACAAATGACGATGAGGGCTGGGTCAGACACGATAACCGCATCCAAGCCCATATCCCGCAGTTCACGGAACCAGGCTCCCGCTCCTTCTTCATTCCCTTCATGGGTCACCATGTTAGCCGCAACATAGACCTTGGCACCACGGGCGTGGGCGTATTCAATCCCTTCCCGCATCTCGTCCATAGTAAAGTTCCCAGCCCGGCTACGCAGACCGTAGGCCTGACCGCCAACAAAGACAGCATCGGCACCATAATCAATGGCAACCTTCAATTTCTCCAATGTCCCAGCAGGTGACAAGACCTCGGGACGCTTTAATGCTTTTGACATAATATTCCTCTTTCTATTTGCAGGATAGAATTAAGATAAAAATTAAGAATTGGCGACGGTTTTCAAATGGAACGATATTTTTCCACTTGAAAACCTATTGCAGGGCCTAGAACTCGCCTAAAGGCGGTTCCGTACTTGGACCTTACCTATATTAAGTGGCAAAGTTGGCTCTGCCAGTATAGATTGATTTGAATTAAAATATGCGACGATAGCTAGGTCAAAACGACACTTTTTGACCTAGCTGTCTAGTGTAACTGACTAGGAAAGGTTCAATGGAACTTTCCGTTTAGTGTCAAGCTCCTTTAGAAGCCGACACTAAGTCAGTTACCAGGATAGAATTAAGATAAAATCTAAGAATTGGCGATGACTAAAACAACCCTCTGGACCGGGCTTTCCCATTGACAGGCTCGGGATAAAACAGTCCCACGGACTGGCCTCGCTTCTCTATTTCTAGGCTCGGGATAAAACAGTCCCCCGGACTGGCCTCGCTTCTCTATTTCTAGGCTCGGGATAAAACAGTCCCCCGGACTGTTTTATTACCTCACCTTGTTCCGGTCAAATTCGTAAAATCCGGTGTCCAAACCGCGTTGGCTTGGGTGGAACTTGCGTACTTGTTCGTCCAAGAGAAAGGCTTGGTCGTAGGTGAATTCTCCTTTTTCCAATAAATCACGCGCTTGGACGAATAATTTGGCAATCTCGACGAAGTTCTGACCTGGACAAAAAATACCATCCAACTTCCAATTTCGGTAGCCATGTTCATAAAGCTCTGTCAACTTGGTCATCATGTCGATATCATTGTTAATAAAAATATGCGTTCCGTGTTTATCCTCAAAAATGGAATAATGACTTTCTGGATCTGCAGGTTCTGCCAAGAAAAGTCCACGTTCCTTGGACAAATCCGTCTCATCCGCCTTAGTGAAGTTATAGTAGTTTTTGAGCAAGGTCCGCTTGGAATGGTGGATAACAGAGGCACCGTAAACCAATATTTCCGCAGGAATTTCCAGATTTTCCGAAATATCAAAGAGTTCTGCCGATGGGATTTCTCTTGCTAAGACAGCCTCGACAGCGCCGTGGTCCTTCCAGAAATTGATTTGTCGGCTGGATGTTACAAAGACAGATGTGTCGTAAATAAGCTTGAAATTGTAGCCGTCCCGCTTATTGATATAAAAAACACCTGCATCCCCAACGACCAGATAATCGACCTTGATTTCTTTCATCAATTCCATAAAAGGCTTGATATTGTCCATCATATCTTGGTGCATGAGAGCGTTGGCTGCGACAGTCAATTCCTTGCCTGCCTCGTGAACCAGCTCTGCTATTTGGCGAAGCTCATCATAGGAAAAATTGGTCGGAATGCGGAGGGCATGGTCTGCCTCACCAACATAAATACGGTCAACACCTGCTGCTAACAGTTCTTTGACCTGTTCAATGCTTTCAGCTGTTGCTGTTATAATAATATTTTTCATAATGTTCATTATATCACAAAGATTTTCTAAAAAAGGAAGCGGACCTGAATTTTAATCTTCAGACTTTTCTAATTTCTTTGTAACAATATTGTAATAATCTTGTTACAGTTTCCACTCAATTTTATGGTATTCTTGAAAAGCAAAATAAAGGAGACGATATGGCACTTAGACAATATCGGCCTGACCAAATCCCCACTGAAGAGTATATCCCGAAAGAGAAACAGGCCCCTTATCAAGCGTACCAAGCAAGAGAATCCAGTCTTCCACGAATCAATGAATTATTATTTTTTGTGAATATTGTTGTTTTTAGTATTTTGACGGTTCTAGCAACTTACGTGTATCTTTCGCTGAACATCCCTGCCTTCCTGTCCTTCTGCTTGGCTATTCCAAGTGGTTTTATTGGCATGCAACTGCTCAAATACTCATCAAATAAAATATTTAAACGATTATTCTCGTAAACATCACCTGAGGGCTCAAAGCCCTCTTTTTCTTGCAAAAAAGCCAGGGCAGTAATACTGTCCTAGCTCGCTGTCTTCGTTAAAAAACTAATATTGATTCAATAGCCTTGAAGTAGAAATCCACTACTCTTGACGGACGTGGCTAATCTTATATCTGAACTGGTCTGCCCGCGCAATACTAAAGGTAAACTCAATAATCTTATTTTTTTGATTGTAGGTCTTCCGAGTGATATGAAGAACAGGACTATTGTTTTTAATGCCCAGGACCTTGGCCTCATGGTCTAGTGCAATACTGGCATAAAATTCTTCTTCTGCCAGCCGAATGGTTTGATTGTAATCTTCAGCAAATATTTCATAGAGCGGCATGTGATTAAGGCGCTCTTCAGTCATTCCAGGTACAACTTCAGCTGGAATATAAGTCTTTTCCAGCATCATTGGAACATTATCAGCTAGGCGAATCCGTTCTAATTCAACGATGGGCTCGTTGATGTCGATTTGCAGCTGCTTGGCCAGATACTCGGACGCATTTTTCTCAAGCAACGACAAAATCTGGGTCTTTGGAACCTTGCCGATTTTCCGCATCTGCTCTGTAAAACTATAGGCAGAGGACAAATCAACAGCAGGCTCTCTTATCTCTGAAACATAGGTTCCCTTGCCATGTTTTTTATAAACAAGTCCCCTTCTTTCCAATTCTTGAATTGCAAGGCGGACTGTAATCCTACTCACCCCATGAATATGGGTTAACTCGCGCTCAGAAGATAATTTATCATTCGGCTCCATGGTATTCCGAATCTTCATCTCCAATTCGTCTACCAATTGTAAATATAGCGGTTTGTCACCTGCTTCGGTAACCATATTATCACCTCTTTCATTGGTTATAACCACCATTAGTATAGTAAAAAAACGTTCGGAAATCAAGAGTTTGTAGGGATTTTCCCTACTTTACATTTTTTAGGAAAATTTCAAGAAAAATGTCGGTAAATCATCCGTGACTGCCAGTAATAGACTCATTTCCTCACCAACTTAACCACCGCTTCAACCGGTGTACTATTGTCCAAACTAATTTCTAAGTCTTCCTCAATGATTGGAAGCTTGAAATGAATGGCTTTTACCCAACGCCCTGCCTCATTTTTTTCATCATAAATCTCGACTTTTTCAATCAACATCTGACACAATCGCTTCTTGTCGATATCTTCCATGACGTCCATAAATGATGCAAAGTTAACTAATATTTTATAAATATTATCAGCGGTCATTTTATCTTTTAGGATTACCTCTCGTTTAGATTCACTTGTCTCAATTAGCATTTCTACATCTGCTAATTTATCATAAATAGTATTTAATCTCATATCTAAATCAATTGACTTTTGCTGAAAATGAGGATCTTCAAAATTTAAGGAGTCAATCTGTTGGATTAAATTCATTTTAGTTGCACTTAATTGGCGAAAGAGACTTTTATATTGTTCAATTTCACTGTCTATCCTACTTGTATCAACCTGAATATTTATTTTCTCTTGCAGTTTTCGTGCAAAATCAGGTCTTGAAACTAACTTACTAATGATTGATAATACTTCATGGTCTAAATTTCCTGTTTTAAGCTGTTTATTAAATGTGCACTTATGACCATCTACATGTTTTCTATGTTTACAAGCATAGTAGTAATAGTTTTTATAGTATTCATCTTTCTTATTTTTATTTCGCTTGATACTTTTATTTCCATAAAGCCCAGCATTGCATAATGGACATTTTATCAACCCTGAAAGTATATAGATAGAATCGCCCTTGTTTGGATTCTCACGTTTATACTTATGGGCATTAGCTTCTCGTTTTTTCCTCACTTTTTTCCAAGTCTCATCGTCAATAATTGCTTCATGGATTCCGTCTGTTAGAATATAATTTTCAGACTGCGTGACTTTCGTTTCACCAGAAATTTTATCTCGAGTGCTTTCACGCCGTCCAAAAGCAATTTTTCCATTGTAAACTGGATTGTCTAAGATTCTTGCAATGCCACTTGATGAAAAATATGGAAGCGTACTATTGTGTCGAATTGGTTTCTTTATATCTAGGTTGGCTAAATGCTTGGCAATAGCTATAGTGCCCATATCACTGTTGGCAAATAAATCAAAAATCATCTTTACGGACTCAGCTTCTTCATGATTTACTTGTAATTGACCATTAACAAGGGAATATCCTACAGGCGCAAATCCACCATTCCATTGACCAGCTCTCGCTTTTTGTCTACGACCTTCCATAGCTTGAGAAATAATATTCTCTCTTTCCATTTCAGCAACTGCCGACAAGATCGTAATAACTAACTTTCCTGAATCCTTTGAACTATCCAGTCCATCATCAACGCAAATCAGATTTACACCATGAGATTCCATAATAGCTAGAGATTTTAAAGTATCCGCAGCATTCCGACCAAAACGTGATAATTTGAATACAAGTACATAGTCCACCTTATCTTTCTCTGCTTCGATGTCTGATATCATGTTCATAAATTCCGTTCGTCCTAGCATGGTTTTACCAGATTTCCCAGCGTCTTGATAGGTTTTCACAATCTCAATATCAAAAGCATTGGCATATTGCTGAATTTTTGCTTCTTGAGCATCTAATGAAAATCCTTCAACCTGCATAGTCGTAGATACCCTTGTATAGATATAGGCTTTCTTTCGCTTCATTTAATTTCTCCTTGAAAAGTTTGACCAAAAAATACCCTTATAATCTTAAAGGTATTTTAACTCTTTTTAGAAAAGAATACAAGCAACTACTCATCAGTATACAGGTTTTCTTCCTTGATTGGTAAATTTGAGCAATCAATGTTGTCTCCATATTTCAGAAGCATTTCTTCCAAAAATCTCACTAGTTCATCCATAGATGACCTCCAAGTGAAATTATTTGACTCTGATTCCTCATTACAAAAGGCAGAAGTAGTTGCTTGTAGAAATGTAAATCATGTAAGTTCATGATAAACTCCTTCTATAACTCAACTATATTCTGCCATTTTTTGGAAATTATAAAAAAACCGTTAATGAATTTGATATTAGTTTTAATTCCATGCAAAAATCTTCTTACAGAAGGTAAGAAGATTTTAGTTTTAAAACATTGTTAGATGTGTACTAGAAGTATATATACAGTACGATTAAACACAACTCTTGTCAACATTTTAAAAATTATTATCCACTTAAAAAATTGCCTCATTCATCAACTTCATTTCATAAGGAATTAGCTTTGAACTTATTTGCGAAATATTATCCTTTAGATATTGGATAATATTAGGATAACCAGTTAACTCCTCTGGTAATTTTACTTTCTTGACTGCTGAACAAGGTACCCCATAATCAATTAAGAATTGTAATCTTTCATCAACTTGTTCATTTTCTAATAAAGCAGCAAACACGCTATAGTCCCCGCACTTCATTTTTGATTGGCTAAAAACATATTTTTGAATAGAATCAACAACAGCAAGAAGCTTGGGAATCTCAAAATTTGCATCAGTTCTCTGAAATTTCAGCATATAATCGATAGCCCGATCCAAAGGATCTTTCTTATTTTTTTTAACATAGTAATCGTATTGTTCATAAATCAATTCTTTGAATGATAGATTTATATATTTCAAGGCTGTTACTGCTTTATTTTGACTATAGCCATACTCATCTCTATGCTTCAGGTACTTATATCCTAAAAATAATCAGTTCTATAATAAATTAAAAATCGTGTTGGTAGAAAAATCGTCTACTTCTACCAACACGATTTTACAAAGAGCCAGTACTTACATCTCTTTTTCTCCTGTAAAACTATTGTATCTTGATACTTTAAGGAGTTTCAATCATTCGATCTGTTAACCGTTATTTTTTGGATCTAAACTTAATAACATAGCATTAATGGCGACGATGACTGTTGACACAGACATTAGGATTCCTCCTAATGCAGGGCTTAATGTGATACCAATAGGAGCCAAAATTCCTGCAGCTAGAGGGATAGCTATAAAGTTATAACCAGCTCCCCAAAATAGGTTTTGTTTCATTTTACGAGTTGTTTTGTGTGCTAATTCAATGAATGATTCAATATCTCCTGGATCGGATTGAGTCAATATGACATCAGCTGAATCCAATGCAACTTGAGTTCCAGCACCTACAGCTATACCAACATCTGCTAAGGCAAGAGAAGGAGCATCATTTACACCATCACCTACCATGATAACTTTCTTTCCTTCATCTTTAAGTGTTTTAACTAACTCATATTTGTCTTGTGGAGATTGATTTGATCTATACTCAATCCCTAAAACTTCTGCCGCGCCTTGAGCCGCTTTTTCATTATCACCTGTTGCCATAATTGGTTGAATATTGTTCTTTTTAAGAGCTTTAATTAACTCTTTACTCGTTGGTTTTAATTCGTCCCCTAAAGCTACAGCACCAATGGCATCATCGTTTTCTACTAAGACACTAAGAGTTGCTCCTTTTGGAATATCCATATCAAGATTACGTCCATAGGCTTTTTGACTGATTAATTGGTAACGGTGCCCACCTGCTTTACCCTCTACTCCAGAACCGGAAATCACATCAATCGAATCAAAAGATGCTGGACGTATATCTTGCTGCTCGGCGAACCTTATAATTGATTGAGCAATTGGGTGGCTAGATCCTCCTTCAATACCTGCCAATAAGGCAATGATTTCCTCTTTTGTATATTTGTCATTAAGAAGTTTTACATCTAATACTTTAAATTCACCAGTTGTTAAAGTACCCGTTTTATCTAAAATTATCACATCTGCATCTTGAGCTATTTCTAAGGCTTGGCGGTCTTTTACTAGTAAGCCACGGCTAGCCCCTAAGCTTGTGCTTCGGGCGGTTACCAATGGAATAGCCAGACCCAATGCGTGCGGACAAGCAATAACTAATGTAGTAATAGTAAATATAACTGCCGTTGGGATATCTCCAATAATCATCCACACTACAAAAGCAATTAGCGCGACAATAACAGCAATATAGAAGAGCCACCCTGCAACCTTTTGCGCAATATTTTCTGCCCTGGAAGGCTGACTTTGAGCTTGGCTAATTAAAGTCTGTACTTGAGAGATAAAGGATTGATCACCTGTCTCATTCACTTTAATATAAAGAACCCCTTCTCCATTTGTTGAGCCTCCGATTACTTCATCGCCAGGACCTTTTTTAACTGCTTTTGATTCTCCAGTCAAAAGAGCTTCATTCACACGTGATTCGCCACGCTCGATAGTTCCGTCTGCTGGCACATTTTCTCCGGCTTGAACACGAATTAAATCGCCTACCTGTAAGTCAGTAACTGGACGTATTTCAATTGAATCATCTTCTAACACAACGTGAGCATCTTTTGGTACCAACTTAGCCAATGCTGCTTGTGCGTCTCCTGCTTCTCCAATAGCTTTCATCTCAATCCAGTGACCTAATAACATGATTAATAATAATGAAGCAAATTCAAAGAAAAAGTCCATCACGTGTCCACCCGTTACGTAGGTAATGATAACAGCATAAATACTGTATAAATATGAAACACTTATACCTAAAGAAACTAGAGCCATCATTCCAGGTTCTTTTTGTTTAAATTCGTCAACTGCGCCTTGATAGAATGGACGTCCACCATAAATAATTAATATAGTAGATAAAATAGCTACTACAATATCAGAATATGGAAAAGTAAACTGGAATGGTAGGTCAAACCCAGCCATAGGGGATAAGAGCATAATAATGATTCCTAGTGGCAATGATTTTAAGAAAAGTTCCTTAAAGTTACCGTGATGATGGTGTTCATGCCCTCCGTGATGCCCACTGTGGTCATGCCCACTGTGCCCGCTGTGCCCGCTGTGATCATGCTCAGCATGATGTTCTTGATGTTGATTCTTATGGTCTCCATGTTCTTCCGTGCTTACGTGCTCATGTTTTGAATGATCCATGTCGCCATGATTATGGTGACAGTGGGATAAATGTTTGTTGTTATTGTTCATTTTAAATTCCTCCTTATTCTTAATGATGATGTAAATGACACTCGCATTGTCTTTCTGGACAATTGCAATCCACTTCTTCTACTGCGAAAGATTTTTTTATCTCTAATATTTTTTCTAGTCGATCTATATCATCGAAGCTTGAGACATGATCTTCAATATTATTTATTATTCTACTTTAATTTGTCCCATCATACCTGCTTCTTCATGTTCAAGAATGTGACAGTGGTACATATAACTACCCTTCTTATTAAACTTAACTATAAGTCTTACTTTTTCGTTAGGCTCAATATAAACAGTATCTTTCCATCCGCTCTCCTCTGGAGAAGGCGCATTACCGTTTCTTGATAGAATTTGAAACTGTGTGCCATGAATATGGAATGGGTGCCCCATTTCATGCATCATAGATCCTGGGTTTGTAATTTCCCAAATCTCTGTATCTCCAAGCTTCACTATTTCATCAATTCTATTCATATCAAACTTTATACCGTTTATTGATACCATTTGACCCATACCTTGAAGCTCAAAGCTTCTTATCTTAGTAGCTTGTGCTTCTGACATTCTTTCTATATTCGTTAAAGTGCTAGGTACTTCAGTATCATCTTTCCCATCGCCTTTAACATTAAAGGTCATAATGGCTTCCTTATTACTCATAAGTGATAGCTGCGTTCCCTTTTCATACTTTGAAAAGTCCACTATTATCTCTGCTCTTTCCCCAGGTGATAACATAATATTTCTCTGGCTAACCGGTTTTTCTAAAAATCCACCATCAGATGCTATTTGATAGAATCCATCTCTATTATCTAACTTCAAATTAAAGTTACTTGCATTAGCACCATTAACTATTCTAAATCTCATCTTGACTCTATTAACCTCTAAATTAGGTTTAATAGCTCCGTTAACTATGATAGTATCCCCTGTTGCTCCATCCATCATATTTGTATTATAAATAAAACTGCCGTCCTTGCCAAAGCTTCTATCTTGAATTACTAAAGGTATATCATTTACTCCATATTCCTTAGGAATATTTAAGCTTTTTGATACTTCATCATCCACATAGAATAGTCCTGCTAAACCTTTATAAACTTGGGTAGCAGTATTTCCTCCAAAGTGCGGATGATACCACAATGTTGCAGCCTGTTGATTTACTGTAAAACTAGGCTCCCAAGTTGTTCCTGGTTCAATTCCTTGATGAGGGCCCCCATCCTTTTCTCCTTCTACCTCTAGTCCATGCCAGTGAACTGTAGTTGCTTCTTTTAGCTTGTTATTTACGTGCACATTTACTTGCTCACCTTTACTTACTCTGATGACAGGGCCTAAGAAACTTCCGTTGTAACCCATAGTTCGTGTCTTGGTATTTGGTAAAAATGAAGTTTCTCTTTCTTGAGGTTCTAAAGTAAAATCCGCAATATTAGGATCTGGATTTTTATCCTCTAATAGTGGTGGTATAGGAAGTGTACTTTTTGTTTTACTTGTTTGAATATCTATATTAACTGCACTCTGGTTTATTTTAAAATAACTAATCATTGGTTCTAAAAGTGTAATATATCCAACTGCAGTTAATACGACTGTAAGTCCAATACCTAATAACATATGTTTATTCTTACTCATTTTTATTCCTCCTTATGTTAATGATGATGTAAATGACACTCGCATTGTCCTTCTGGACAATTGCAAGCCACTTCTTCTACTGCGAAAGATTTTTTTATCTCTAATATTTTCTCTAGTCGATCTATATCATCGAAGCTTAAGACATGATTTTCAATGATGCTTCCTATTACATTTCCAACTTTCTTATTGCAAATACGGTTAAAAATATCTTCTGCATAATCCCTTACGGCTTCTTTCTCTACAATATTGGCAGTGTAAATAAACTTTCTACCTTCTTGCTCTGTATTTAGTACGCCTTTTTCAACTAATCGACCTAAGATCGTTTTGATAGTGGATTCTGTCCAGTCCATTTTTTCTTTCAATACAGAGATGACTGTTTTACTAGTTACTCGATCATTTGCCCAAACTACACGCATTACTTCCCATTCAGCATCTGTGATAGAAGTATTAAGTTCTATTGTGCTCATTTTCCTTTCCTCCTTGTCGTTTACAAATGTAAACGAATGTGTTCAAAACAAGTCTACTATTGTAAACGAAATTTGTCAAGTCTTTTTATTAAATTCTCACTTTTTGGGGTCAGTCCCTTAAAACTGAAAGTTTTAAAATGAAATTAGCCATCTACCTATACTGTGAGATGAAGGCTACGACTCATTCTGATAAGTCATCGATTTCATTTGATGACAGGTTTGGAGCTGTTAGGCAAATTTGCCAAGGCTAATCATAGCCTTGCTTTAGCCCAAAAAAGACATCCAAGAGATTTCTCTTGAATGTCTGTAAACGCTGATATAATCGTAGGTCGCTTTGCTTTAAATTATACTTTTTTCTTAAACATTTGATACGAGTAGGTATTTCTTGTGAGTAATTTTCATCAAAAATTTCATATATAATCTTCCTATAATCATGGAAAAGTAGAAAGTAGTAAAAATAGTTGTTATCCTAGTTGATTAAAAAAATCTCTGATTTCCTCATCTTTTATAAAATAATATATAATTTTCCCCTCTCTTCTAGTGTCCAAGATGTTTTGATTGGCTAGTTTACGAAGATGGTGGGAGGCAGATGCCATACTGAGATTTAGTAAACAGGCTATATCGCAGACACAGAGTTCTTCAACAGCAAGGAGATAAAAGATGATATTTATCTGTTTATTATCGGTAAACTTTGATAAAATGCGAAGTGATTTTTGAACTTTTTCCTTTTCAAGGTAGTTCGTTGCGGTTGTAACATTTTGTTGATTAATAACATCCACTTGACAGATACTATCTTTTTTCATAATTTTTTCTCCTAGCCTAACACAGCCCATAGCATGTCAAAGCTGTTGTTTTCAATCAGGATATACATCCCCAATCCTAAATAGACAACGGCAATAAACCATCTGCTATATTTTTCCAAAGTTTCTCCAACAGAAGGGACTTGTGACAATTTTTGGGCAGAAAAAACCAAGAGATAAATCATGACTAGAAAGGTCAGTAAAGCCACTATCAAATTCGCTAAATTTAAGGTAGTAAAATATGGGACAAAGACACCAATATTGTCAGCACCACAACTTGCAAAAGTAATCATAGCGACTAGAAAAATCAGGTTTTTATTATCTTTGCTCAAACCTTCTTTGGCAATAGCTTCTCCATCAGAATCTCCTAAAAGCAAAACTTTGAGGCCTAGGAAAATTGGAATCAAACCGAGCAAACCTAAAATCTCTTTACTAGGAATATAATCTAAGACAAATGCAAAAAGCAAACTTAGCAATATTAGACTAACAGAGCCTAGAAATTGTCCTAAATAGATGTTAATGATGTCTTTTCTGCTTTTTCTTTTGGCAAAAAATAACATTAGGATAATAAGTAAGTCTACGGCTGTCCCAGAATACAGGATTATTGAAGTAACAATATTTTGAATCATAAAACACATCATTCAAATATATTTTTGAATGTATTCTAACATTAAACTTTATAGATGTCAACTTAAAATCCACCAATTAATAATTGCATGTCAATATTTGTATTGTGTAGTTTCAGAAATATATTGTAATTCAAATTGTAGAAAATTACATCAAATATTATAATGAAAAAAGAATCCAACAAAAATTGGACTACCTGTCTCCGGTTGAATACCGGAGACGGTAGCCCTAGGGTGTTTTTATTAAATTCTCACTTTTTTGGGGTCAGTCCCACGACCGTTGATTGAGTTTAAAACTATTTCGATTTATGAGCCATTGGAAATCTCGTATGATGAATATATGTCTAATTGCAAACATTAACTAGAGTAATAGCCTAGTTAATAAGCATGGGAGGGAGTTATAAGATCTCTCTTTTTTGTCTGCGCTGTTCGCGGACAAATCGCACGTTGATTCGTGCGACGGGCGAAGACCATTTTTTGCTGATAATTTTAGCGCAGCTGAAATTATCAGCAAAAGATGGGCAAGCAAAAATTGCGTGAAGCAATTTTTTCGGTGCGTAGTTCGCGCCGATTTTTTCGAGGCCACTTTTGTGGGCCGAAAAAGCAGTGAATTTTTTGAACCGTGAGGGTCAAAAAAGGGGTGCAACCCATAGCCCTCGGCAGAGCGTTTGTAGTTTTGATGAACCGTAGGGTTGTCAAAACTACAAAAACGTTACTTTTTGACAAAAAGTAACAAAAACCTCTGTTACTTGCTTCTCAAATTTTTTTAATGAAAATCATTGAGTCTAATTTATTTGGCGAGGAATAGCGGAGCGCCTCGCCGTTGCTCGCTATTCGAGTAATCATAACACAAAATTTTAAGATATTGATAATTTAGAAATTAAGATACCAATCTTAAATAATCCCTTTTCTACAAAAATAATGGGGTCATTTATCTATCCATTTTTTAAGTAATAATGGGTAACTTTATAAAACCATTATCTGTTAAAGGATGGATTACTTTATTGGTCCGCTATTTTTGAAAACATGGGCTTCTTTATTTACCCATTTTTTATAGAATATGATCTTCTTTATCTACCCATTATTTTAGAGAACGTCGTCTTCTTTATCCACCCATTATTTTAGAAAATATGGTCTCCTTTATCTACCCATTATTTTAGAAAATATGGTCTCCTTTATCTACCCATTATTTTAGAAAATATGGTCTCCTTTATTTACCCTTTATTTTAGAAAATATGGTCTCCTTTATCTACCCATTATTTTAGAAAATATGGTCTTCTTTATTTACCCTTTATTTTAGAGAACGTGGTCTTTTTTATTTATCCAAAATTACATCTAAAATAGTTAACTATACAAAACCATTATTTGTTTACATATGGATTACTTAAATAATCCACACAATTTTCAACTCTAGACTTATTCATTAGCCATTGCCATATCAATTATTCCCACAAATTTCTATGCTCAATAATATGACATTAATAATTAATTACATGATTCTAGAATATTCATCAACAAATTAATGCTCGAATTTTTTAAATTCGGTTTTTTGGCATACTCATAGTAAATAAGTAATAAGGAGCAATAGGAATGCCTAGCTTAACTATTTCATTTAAAACAAATCCGAGAATGACAAACATTCGACATAATAATCGAGATTTAACGGAAAAAGAATGGAAGAGTCCAGAACATTCACACATTCTTAGAAATAAAAGTCACCAAAATATTGTAGTGAAACAATTAGATATTCGAGAGCTATATGAAAAGGAATTTGGACCTGCTTTAAAGGAATATAATGAAAAGCAGAAAAGAAAAGATCGAGAAATTAAGGATTATTATAAACATGTTGGTAAACTTGATACCTTAGATCAACAGAGAGAGTTTATCATTGGTATTGGATCAAAAGCGGATTGGGATGAATTACCAGAAGGATATAAACTCAACATTGGGTCATATTTAGCTAAATATGCGCAAGATTTCGAAAAACGTCATCCACATTTTCGTGTTTATAATGCAGTAGTGCATCTTGATGAAAAAGGTGCTCCGCATTTACATCTAAATGTAGTTCCTGTCGCAACTGGTTACAAAAATGGTCTTTCTAAACAGCCCAGCTTTTCAAAAGCATTGAAGCAAGAGGGATTTACGGAAAAAGGAAAATTTCAGCTGATGGCTTTTCGCAACAACGAAATTAAAGTCCTAGAGGGCTTGTTGAAAGAAATGGCAGTTGAACGTAAGCAAGTAGGTACGAATAATATTAAAGATATGCGTGAGTACAAAGAAATGATGGCTAAACTTGAAGCAGAAAAAGAAAAGAAATTGAATGAGATTAAAGCTGAAATCACTTCTGAGGTCTCAAAAGTAGAAAAAGAATTTGCAAAAAAGAAAGAGAAGTTGAATACACTTGAAAAAGAGATTGATAGAAAAACACAATCAATTGAACAATTTGATAACACCATTCATTTAAAGCAAGAGTCAGTTAATAAGTTAGATAAGATGTTTGAAGCAAAAGTTGGCAAAGTTGAATTGTTATTGGCACAGGAAGAAGCTGTAAATGCTATCAACGAACAATTATTAAAGGATATTGGAATTAAAGAGGATAAGAATTACCTATTTACAAAAGATTTTAAAGTGGAAGAACGTGGACTAATTGGAAAAAAAGAAAAATTCGCTGTTGTACCTTTGAAAATTTTTGAAAAAATGTTATATCAAGCAAATACTAAACCTATGAAACAAATTTTAGACGATTTTATTGATAAAGTCTTTAACAATAGTATAGTCAAAGGATTGAAACAGAAAATTAGCCAGTTGACAGGCGAATTAAAAAGAGCCAGGGAGCAGCTTCAACATGAGAGGTCAGTACGCATTGCTGAACAAAAAGAAGCTGAGAAAAAAATGGATTCACTATTGAAAGACGTCCAACCTGCAATAAACTTTTACGACGATTTTCAAAAATATCTCACAGAAAATGATAAGAAAAAAGTATTTGAACGCATCGAAAAACACAAAAAGTTACACCAAAAACAAATAAGTAAAAATCGCAATACAAATGATTATGAACGTTAAAAAGTGCAGAGCAATTCTGCACTTTTTAATTTATTTAATTACTCAATCATTCTAAACCAACTTAAGGCATCGATGATAGCTTGTTCTTTTTTGGGCGGACAATTTGGAACTCTTTGATTTTCTTTCTTAGAGTGATTATAGTTCTCTCGCTCAGTTATCCCAAGTTTCCTTTTAACTTGAGCAATGTTAAGAGTAGATACTTTTAATTCAAATTTTCTAAAGACATAATCTTTGATTTCTGAATAAGTGGCTTCCTTCTTGACAGAAATGTCTTTGAGGTCATCTTCAGTGATTTCAAGATCAATATGATGGTTGATATCTCGTTTGGACAACTTAACCACCGCTTCTGTCCGTGCAGTATGTGGGAACATATCAACGGACTGGATGTATTCTACATCATAAACCTTGGCCAATTTTGCCAAATCCCGTGCCAGTGTCGACACGTTGCACGAGACATAGACCATCTTAGCTGGCTTGTAGTGTAAAATGGTGTCCAGCAACTTATCATCCAGACCTGTTCGAGGAGGATCCACTACCAAAGCATCTGCCCGATAGCCGTCCTGGTACCATTTAGGAATAATATCTTCTGCCTTGCCCGCCTCATAGTGGGTATTTTTCAGTCCCAGACGTTCAGCATTTTTTCTAGCATCTTGAATAGCTTCCGGAATAATATCCATTCCCCGAACCGACTGAACCTTTCTTGCAAAGGCAAAGCCAATGGTTCCGACGCCACAGTAGGCATCAATCAGATGCTCCGTCCCATCAATATCCAGCGCCTTGACAGCCTCGCCATAGAGAACTTCCGTCTGCTGCGGGTTTAGCTGGTAAAATGCCCGAGGTGACAGTGAAAATTCATAGTCCAAAACAGCCTCGGAAATGGCTTCTTGTCCCCATAAAATCTCCGTCCGTTCCCCGTAAATCTCGCTGGATTTGGACTGGTTCCAGTTGAGGGCAACGGTGACAATGGCAGGAAATTGCTTCGTCAATTGCTCAATCAATCGCGTCAAATTGACCTGGCAAGAGGTGACGAAAATCAGCTGCACCTGGCCAGTCTGGCGGGCCCTGCGAACCATCACCGTCCGAATCCCCTGCTCTCTTCGCTCATTGTAAATAGGAATCCGATGCTTAGTCAGTAAGTCTGACACGGCATTGATAATGGTCTGGGTTTCTTCATCTTGGACTAGACAATCTGTAATCCCAATCAAGCGGTGGCTACCTTCTGCGTAGAGCCCAGCAGTCACCTTGCCCTTAAAGGAGCGGGTCTGGAACTGCAGTTTTGCTCGGTAGTGGGTGGGCTGGTCCATGCCGATGGTCGGACGGATGTCAAAATGTTCATAGCCTGCTGGTTTGAATTTTTTCAGGGCTTGTAGCAGCAAATCTTGCTTGAAGTCCAGCTGCTTGTCATAGCGGAGGTGCATAATCTGGCAACCACCACAGGCCTGGTAAATCTCGCAAGCTGGCTGGACACGAAACTTGGACTCTTTATTGATTTTCAGAAGCTTGGCCTGGACAAAATTCCGCTTGACATCGGTAATTTGACAATAAATCTCTTCTCCCTTGAGAGCGCCAGGGACAAAAACGAGAGTTTTCTGGTAAAAACCGATACCTTCGCCGTTAATGCCCATGCGCTTGATTTTTAGAGGAATTCGTTGGTTTACTTGTAGATTCATGTTTCTATTTTACCGAAAATTCCTGTATAATGAAAGAATGAGAGTAACAAAGATTGAAAAGAAAAAAAGGCTCTATTTGCTGGAGCTGGATAGTTCAGATAAGCTCTATATCACTGAGGACACCATTGTACGCTTTATGCTGACCAAGGACAAGGAAATTTCTGAACAGGAGTTGGCGGAGATTCGGGACTTTGCCCAATTTTCTTATGGGAAAAACCTGGCTCTTTATTTTATTTCCTTTAAGCAGCGGACCAAGAAGGAAGTGGCTGACTATCTGCGAAAGTACGAAATTGATGAGAACACCATCCCAGCGATTTTGCGCAATCTAGAGGAGGAAAACTGGGTCAACGACCTAGCCTATGCGGAAACTTTTGTTCGGCAGAATAGCTTGAACGGGGACAAGGGGCCAGCTGTCCTTCGGCAAAAATTGCAGCTCAAGGGTCTTGAAAAATCCCTGATTGACCAGGCACTGACAGATACAGACTTTTCTGAGCTAGCGGCAAAGGTTGGAGACAAGATTCTACGAAAATATGGCCACAAATTGCCTCTCCGCGCCCTGCAGGATAAGATTGCCCAAGGACTGGTGACTAAGGGATTCTCCTATGGACTGGCCAAAAGCGTGGTAGCTAACTTGGACTTGGACAGTGATGAGGAGGCAGAAGCCGATTTGTTGGAAAAAGAACTGGACAAGCAATACCGCAAATATAGCCGAAAATATGAAGGCTATGAGCTTCAACAACGTCTGACCCAAGCCCTGGCCCGAAAAGGCTATGATTACGGTGACATTCGTTCGGCTTTACGCGACTATCTATGACAAAAATTTCGCCCAAGTGCCAAAAATATGATATAATAGTCAAGATAAATTGTAATAGTAGAAAGTTGGTAACAAGGTGAAATTACCAAAAGAAGGCGACTTTATTACAATTCAAAGTTATAAACATGATGGTGAAATTCATCGCGCCTGGCGTGACACCATGGTACTAAAAACAACAGAAAATGCCATCATTGGAGTCAATAATCATACATTAGTCACTGAAAATGATGGTCGACGTTGGGTGACAAGAGAACCTGCTATTGTCTATTTCCATAAAAAATATTGGTTCAATATCATCGCCATGATTCGAGAGAACGGGGTTTCTTACTACTGCAACCTTGCCAGCCCCTATGTCCTAGACAATGAGGCTTTGAAGTACATCGACTATGACCTAGACGTAAAAGTCTTTGCGGATGGAGAAAAGCGATTGCTGGATGTAGATGAGTACGAGCGCCACCGGAAATCGATGAATTATTCGACGGATATTGACTATATCTTGAAGGAAAATGTCAAAATCCTGGTAGACTGGATCAACAATCAGCGTGGTCCCTTCTCTCCAGCCTATGTCAATATTTGGTACAAACGCTATTTAGAACTGCGAAATCGATAAAGTCATTCATAAAGAAAATCCTGTTTTGCAGGCTTTTTTCTTACCTGAGAGGAGGTCACTATGGCATTTCAAGAGACAAAAGGGCGCTATGCCAGCTTCGGCGTCGTCACTTCCCTTCCTGGCGAAGTGATTGACCATTTTTGGTTTATCATTGATAATTATTTAAAAGGAGTCCTACCCTTGAAAAAGGTTCTGCGTTTCTCCCTGAAAAATCGCAAGGGCAAACTCAGCATTACCTTTTCACAGGAAGGCTATAAAGAGGTTCTCACCATTGATTTCCAAAACAAATTCGACCCCTTCTTCCCGTCAACAGTATTGGTATTCGATAAAGAGGGGCAAGAAACCGTCGCCCTGCCGAAGGAATTGAATTATATATAGCAAAAGACTTGAGCCGAAACTCAAGCCTTTTCTTTGTCTTAGGAATTAGGATCATCCAAACTACGGCCATGCAAGCCCTTTTCACGTTGGACTTGGCGGAGTTTCTCAGGTGTCACATCATTGCCGTCTTCATCGACAACCTTGATACCTTCAACATGGGCACGCACACTACGGCGGTAGCCCTCGATGTACTCCTCACGAAGAGCCGCCTGTTCCTGCAACTCCGCTTCTGTCAAGCCTTCCGCCTTTTTCTTTCGGGCCAATTCATTGATGCGATCGATTTTTGCTTGTTCCATTTTTGCCTCCTACTTACTGTTCAAGAGATTGAAGACTGCTACTACAGCAGCCTTATCCGCCAAGGCTTTCAATAAAGCCAAACGGTTGGCTTTAACCGCCGCGTCGTCTACCATGACCATGGTATTGTCGAAGAAGGCTGCGATGACTGGGCTGAGAGCAAAGAGCTTGTCCAAGTTGCCCGCCATGTCTTCCGTCAATTCCAAGCCTGCCACTGCTGCAGCAAGGGCTTTCTCCTGCTCATTTTCAAAGAGGGCCTTGTCAATCGCAGTCGCCTCCGCCTTTTCAGCCAAGTTGAAGACCCGTGACAAGTTTTCCACGGCTTCCTTGTAGTCAGCCTCTTTTGATTTTTGGAAAATAGCAGAGCTGGCTGCCAGTTGCAGTCTAACGACAAAGGTTGAGCTGGCCAGTACAGCCTCACGGATGTCTTTCGGAATAGCCTTATCCATCATTTTCTCTACACGGGCACGGATAAAGTCCATAACAGCTGGCTGGTTGTCATAGGTCAAGCTAGCAAAGTTCAAGCTGTAGAGCTCCGCAATCAGCTGATCCAATGGAATTTCCCAACCAAAGGCTTCCAAGATCCGCACGATACCCTGTGTTGCACGACGAAGAGCGTAAGGGTCGTTTGAGCCAGAAGGAATCAAGCCTACTGAGAAGAAAGATAGGAGGGTATCAAATTTGTCAGCCAGTGCCAAGACCGCACCGACCTTGCTCTCAGGCAATTCGCCTTCTGCTGAGTTTGGCAAGTAGTGCTCACGGATTGCTGCTGCCACCGCAGGTTTTTCCCCTGCAAGAAGGGCATACTTCTCACCCATAATCCCTTGCAATTCATCAAACTCGCCGACCATGCCTGTCAAGAGGTCAAACTTGTAGATGTCTGCCGCACGCGTCACATCTGCTTTTTCATCCGCAGACAAGCCTGCCAGGTCAGCCAGTTTTTCTGCGATAACTTTGGTGCGTTCCATGTGCTCGTAAAGTGAGCCAATTTTCTCATGGAAGGTTACGACTTTAAGACGGTCCACCAAGTCAGCAATCTTGAGTTTTTGGTCTTCACGCCAGAAGAATTCGCCATCTTCCAAACGAGCCACCAAGACTTTTTCATTTCCTTTGATAACATTGTCAAGGTGTTGGTCGTTACCGTTGCGGACGGAGATGAAGTTTGGCAAAAGCTTGCCAGATTTATCACGCACCACGAAGTAACGTTGGTGATTTTTCATAGAAGTTACCAAGACTTCCTCTGGCACTTCTAGGTATTTGGTGTCAAAGGAACCCATAAAGGCAGTTGGATACTCGACCAAGTTGAGAACTTCATTGAGCAAATCTTCATCAATCTCAACTGTCACATTGTGTTTGTCCTCGATAGCCTGGATTTGCTCGACGATCATATTTTGACGCTCTGCAGGGTCTGTAATAACAAACTGTGCACGCAAGTCAGCCTCGTAAGAATCTGCACTTGCAATCTCAGTTTCATTTCCAAGGAAACGATGACCACGGCTGATGCGAGCTGATCTAATGTCCAAGAAATCCATATTCAATGCTTCATCGTCCAAGAGAACGGTCAAGGTGTGGACAGGACGGATGTAGGCGAATTTGTTGGACGCCCAGTTCATGCTGACAGGGAAGGTCATAGCCTTCAAGACCTCTGGAATGCCCGCCAAGACTGCCTTTGCTGGCTGACCCGCTTCATGCTTGGTCACATAGACATACTCTTCGCCCTTGATCTCGCGAAACTCGATGTCAGCTGTCGTCAAGCCTTTGCCACGGACAAAGCCCTCAGCCGCCTTGGTGAAGTTCCCATCTGCATCCAAGGCAATCTTCTTAGCAGGACCCTTGAAATCTTCTGTAAGATCCGTCTGCTGGTCTGCCAAACCACGCACACGAACAGCCAAACGGCGTGGCGTTGAAAAAACATCAATGCTGTCAAAAGCCAAGCGATTGTCTGTCAAAAAAGTCGCCATGCGGTCACGCAACTGGTGCATGGCTGGGGTTACGATGTAGGCAGGGATTTCTTCCAAGCCAAGTTCAACAAGTAAATTCTTTGTCATTATTCTGCGTCCTCCTTCAACAATTCTGCTCGTGTTGCTTCATCCAAAAGTGGGAAGCCAAGTTTCTTGCGCTCTGCCACAAAGGTTTTGGCAACGACACGGGCAAGGTTACGGATACGGGCGATATAGCCTGCACGCTCGGTTACAGACACAGCTCCACGGGCATCGAGCAGGTTAAAGGTATGAGAACATTTGAGCACATAGTCAAAGGCTGGGTGAACCAAGCCCTCTTCCAAAGCCCGCTCTGCTTCTTTCTCAAACTTAGTGAAGTTTTCAAGGAGCATGTCTTGGTCGGATACTTCAAAGGAATATTTTGAATGCTCATACTCTGGCTGGATAAAGATTTCACCGTATTTAACACCGTCAGCCCATTCGATATCGTAAACGGAGTCAACCTCTTGGATATAGGAAGCCAAACGCTCCAAACCATAGGTTACTTCGGCTGTGACAGGACCTGTCGCCAAGCCACCGACCTGTTGGAAGTAGGTAAACTGCGTGATTTCCATACCATCCAACCAAACTTCCCAGCCAAGACCAGCTGAGCCTGTTGAAGGGTTTTCCCAGTTATCCTCAACGAAACGAATGTCATGTTCCAAAGGATTGATGCCCAAACGCTCCAAAGACTCCAAGTAGAGTTCTTGGATATTAGATGGAGATGGTTTCATAACTACTTGGAATTGATGGTGTTGGTAGAGACGGTTTGGGTTTTCCCCGTAACGACCATCAGCAGGACGACGAGAAGGCTCCACATAAGCCGCATTCCAAGGCTCAGGCCCGATAGCACGCAAGAATGTGTATGGGCTCATGGTACCCGCACCCTTCTCCGTATCATAGGCTTGCATGAGCAAGCACCCCTGCTCATTCCAAAATTGTTGTAAGGTCAAGATAATTTCTTGAAAAGTAAGCTTTTTTGACATATTGTTCTTCTTTCTATTAGATGATTTGGTGACGTTCCAGTTCTTAAAACGACATTTTTTTAAGAACCGGAACTAGTGCATAGGCTAGGAAGTTCGCCCTAGCGACTTCCGTTTGTCAGCCTGACTGACGGAGAAAGGAGGCTACTGACAATGTCTAGGTGAAATTTTTGACATAAAATCCTCTTTCTTTAAATACCATCTTTTAGTTTGCTTTTAGTACTAGACAACGAGCTGCAGGCTGTACTGGAGTACGGCAAAGCGAGCTCAAACAATAACAATTGTTTGAGGTTGGTAATGAAGAAACGGAGTTTCATCATTCGTCGACGTAGTAAAAGATAAACCGAAAGATGTACAGGTGCGAAAAAGAACCACCTTCTCTCCCCCCTGCCTTGCGACATAGGGGCGTTGAGAACGCGGTTCCACCCTAATTTATTACTTCATTTTATATAATTTTTCACTGAAAGCGCCAATTATTTCCACCCCGGCTCGGCTCCCACTCTCCCAAGCTCGCTAAACAAAGATGCTGAAACAACCTTCTTTCTTGTTGAATAGTATAGCAGATTTGCTGGGCTTTGTCTACTACCATATCACAAACTCAAGCTATCCCAGTCTCCTGTCTGGGCAATCTCTACTCGACTACTGATTTGCTTTGCAGATGCTGCTAGGAGGTCACATCCCTCCTGGGTCAAGTCTAGTGGCACCCTGTCTACAATGCCCGCTTTGCCGATAACTGCTGGATAACCTAGATAAACCCCGTACTCTTGCTGGTAATGAGAAACCGGTAGCACTGCTCTGCTATTGCCCAAAACCGCCTCAACCAAGCGTTTGGCCGCCGCTGCGATGGCAAAATTGGTATAGCCCTTGCCGAAAAAGACGGTGTGTCCGCCCATGCGCGCCTCCTCTGCCAGCTGGTCCAGCTCTTTCTTGAGCAAAAGTGCCTGAATAGGCTGACCCGCCACCACCACTTGGCTCCATGCAGTGAATTGGGAATTGCCATGCTCACCTAGATTGTAGCCTGAGATGGCCGTCGGAGAGACCCCAAATCGATGCCCCACCGCACGTTTCATCCGGGCCGTATCTAGTAAGGTACCTGTGCCAATCACCCGATTGCGAGGAAAACCAGTATAGGTCTGATAGAGCTGACTGATGACATCGACGGGATTCGTAATGACAATCAAAATACCAGAAAAACCTGAAGCAACCAACTTGCTCGAGACTTCCTTGACCTCTTGACTAGTGAAAGGCAGTTCCGCAAAGCGGCTATTGGTCGCATTGGCCTGGAGACTGATTTTCCCAAGGCTCGACACGATAATATCTGCGTCCGATAGAGCACTGTAATCATTGGCAATGAAAGTGGCAGACTGCCCCGTATTGGCCACACGGTCCTCCATATCCAGAATATCTGCCGCAAGTTTCTCTTCATTCTTGTCAATCAGGACATAGTCGTCAAAGAGATTGCCTGCCACCAAATCATGCAGGAGGGTGGCTCCGACATGGCCCAGACCTATGATACCGATTTTTCTAGCCATAGACTTCCTCCACCAGACTTTCCAAGGTCAACATGGCCTTAACCACATCCTGAGTTTGAATATTCTGATCGATATTGATGTAGCTTTCCTTGCTAGAGGTCGCAAACTCAGCCACCTTTTGCATAGCAGCTGCCCTATCCTCCGTCACACCCAGCTGTTTCCAAGAATAGATATAGCCGTTCTTTTGGTAAAAAGGCAGGAGTTTTCTGACCTCATCCCTGTCACCCGTCAGGCATAATTGCACCAAAATCCCATAAGAAACCTTGAGTCCGTGGGCAATGCAGTGGGTTTCATGGAGCAGGGTCAATCCATTATGAAGAGCGTGAGCCCCCGATACATAGTCGCTGGTCTGACAGCCGACATTAGCCGCAATGGCAAAGGTCGTATCCACAATCCGCTGAAAGGCTGGACTAAGTTTGTTCTGGTCAAAATCCGCAACAGCTGTCTCCGTGTCCTGAAGTAAAATATCCAGCGAGACCTTGGCTGTCGCTAGCGCCAGTTGAACAAGGGCAGGTAGGTCCGCACGATTTTTCCCTCTGTGAATCGCCTCCAGCTCATACCATTTAGCCAGGGTATCCGAAATGCCTGAAATGAAAAACTCCCGTGGCGAATCCAATAGCAGGTCATAATCCACCACCGTCATAAAACCCGACCGTTGGCAGTAATCAATAGACTTGAAGGTATGGTCTGGATGATAGGCCACCAAGAGCGGGGTCGAGCAGGCACAGGTAGAAACCAGGGTCGGTACAAAAACCGCCTCAATACCCAGACGGTCGGCTATCCCCTTGGTCGTATCCATGACCTTGCCGCCACCTACGCCAATCAAGACATCTGCACCTAGACTTTTAGCCTTTTCTGCCAAGCGATTCATATCTTCATGACTGGCTGTCTGGTCATAGAAGAGCACCGGCCAATTGGGTTGATTGCCACCGTGTTTGACAAAGGCCGCATAGGATTTCTGCCCTGTCACAATGACCGGCTGCTTGAAGATTACCAATCTTGCTGGCAATTCTTTAATGGCACCGCTGGATGCCACATATTGCCCCGGCTCACCCCGCACTAATTTTTCAAATTCCATACTATTCACCTCTTTTTTATTTATGATATGAAAAAAACAAAGATATATCAACCATTAGCCGACATCTTTGTTTTCTGTCTATTAACGATGGTTGATTTTCTTGGTCACAAAATCTCCGACAAACTGGATGAAGAAGATCATGATCAAGATGAGGAGTGTCGCAACCAAGGTTACATCATCATCCGAACGGTTATAACCATAGGAAATAGCGACGTTACCTAGGCCACCGGAACCAATGGCACCTGCCATAGCGGTGTAACCAACCAGGGAAATCAGAGTCAGGGTTGTTACACGAATCAAGTCTGGCAGACCTTCGCGTAGGTAAACCTTGATAATATCAGGAATAGTGGCTCCTACTGACTGGGCTGCCTCAATCACACCCCGGTCCAACTCTGACAAGACAACCTGAACCTGACGGGCATAGAATGGAAATACAGACAGGGACAGAGGGACCAAGGCAGCTTTGAGACCGATACCTGTTCCTACAATCGCACGGGTTACAGGGTTGAGGACAGCCAAAAGGATGATAAAGGGAACCGCCCGAAAAAGAGAGGCCACCTTGTCCAAAATCCAGAACGCATACTTGTTTTCCAAAATGCCACGAGGGCCTGTCAATACCAAAAGAAGACCTCCGACCAAGCCCAAAAGGCCTCCAAAGATAAAGGACCAGAAGGTCATATAAATGGTCGCCTGAATGGCTGGCAACCAACCGTAAGGCGTATCCCAGCCCATTTTTATCACATTTTCAAATGTTGTTTCAATCCACTGATTCATCTTACGCTCCCTTCAAAACAGTCACTTCTACCTGTGCCTCTGCCACAGCCTCCAAGGCATGGTGCAATTGGGCAGGTTCACCTGATAAGATAACGACTAGCTCACCCACTGGCGTGTGGTCCAAAATCTCAATATTTCCGTAAAGAATATTGGATGTCACCTGGTACATCTTATACAAATCATTGACAATAGCCGTATCCGTGCTGGCACCCGAATACTTGAGTTGGACCAGAAGACTGTCTTCCGGCAGATTTTGCACAATCCCCTGCTGGTAAATTTTGACCAGTGCTTCATCGATTCCTGTTGCTGTTTTGATAAAGTCCTGGGTCAATTCCTGCTTAGGATGTGAGAAAATCTCAAGAACAGACCCTTCCTCAATCAACTGACCATCCTGCATCACCGCCACCCGGTTGCAAATGTCTTTAACAATCTGCATCTCATGGGTAATCATGACAATGGTCAAGCCCAATTTCTCATTGAGTTCTTGCAAGAGAGCCAGAATCTGCTTGGTTGTTTTGGGATCCAAGGCAGAGGTTGACTCGTCAGAGATCAAGATTTTGGGATCATTGGCAAGGGCACGCGCAATAGCGACCCGCTGCTTTTGGCCACCTGAAAGTTGAGACGGATAGTTTTCTGCTCGGTCCGCCAAACCAACCAGGTCCAAGAGCTTGGCAACCTTGGTTGCCTTTTCTTCCTTGGTCAAGCCAGAATGCTTGAGGGCAAAAGCCACATTTTCCGCAGCAGTCATCTGGGCCATCAGATTGAAATGCTGGAAAATCATCCCAATTTCACGGCGTTTGATTCGCAGTTGGGCTGGTGTCAACGTAACCTTATCACCTTCAAAAATCACATCTTCATCAATAGTGATTTTACCTGCTGTCGGCACCTGCAAGAGGTTGATAACACGGACCAGGGTTGATTTCCCCGCCCCAGAATAGCCGACAATTCCATAAATATCGCCTTGGTTAATATGGATGGTTACATCCTTAACCGCCTCAATCGTGCGCTTTTTCTGATGAAAGGTCACATCGATATTATCTAGCTTAATCATTTCCTTACTCATAACTTGCTATTAACTCCTCAATTAGTTGAACATGACTATAATAGTCAGCAATTTTTACATTTTCATCGCCCGCATGGTCTCGGCTATTGGCATTGCCCAGTCCAAATCCAGCAATTGGCACCTGCAGGGCATGAAAGACCGTATGCATAGGGCCTGTCCCCGGCGAGGTTGGCAACACCGAAACCCCGTCAACCGTCAACTTTTTAGCTAACTCGATAACTTTTGCAATGGCTGGCGCAGTCATGTCGCTACGGTAGCTCTTGATACCTAGGGTGAAATCGACCTGAACCCTGTCAAAGCCATTCTTCACCAGCTGTTTACGGACCTTGTCCAGCACATCCTGAGGATCCAAATCCGGTACCAGACGAATCTCCATCTTGGCAGAAGCCTGGGCTGGAATAATGGTCTTGACTCCCTGGCCCAGATAGCCTGTGGAAAGACCCTCAATGGTAATGGACGGCTCAAAATAAAGGCGTTTCAAAAATGCTTTTCGCTCTTCCAAGAGTGTTGGCAGGGTCAAGCTGTAAATCTCCGTAAGATTTTCAGGACTGGTCAGGGCGAACTCCTCTACCAAGGCTAACTCCTGCTCATTCGGCTCCTGAACCTGGTCATAGAGACCATCCACCAGGACACGACCATCAGGACTTCGGAGGGACTGGAGGCCGGACAAGAGATACCAGCTAGCGGAGTCAATCACTCCGCCATAGGACGAATGAATATCCAGCTCTGCCGATTGGACAGAGACATCGAAAGTCACGATTCCCTTGTTTCCGCCGGCGATTTCTAGCTGATTGAGGGCATTTCGGTGACCTTGTTCCCAGATGAGCAGGTCTGCACCTGATAACTGGTCCTTGTACTTGACCAAATACTTATCCAAATCAACCGATGCCGACTCTTCAGCACCTTCCATGATGAAAATAACATTGACCGGTAGTTGACCGTCGTTCTTAGCCTGATAGCTCTGAAGGGCGGATAGGCGAGCTGTGATATGCCCCTTGTCATCATCCACCCCGCGGCCATACATGTGGGTCTCGTCCATTGTCAGTTCAAAGGGTTGCCCCTTGAGCCAAATTTGGTCACTATCAGCCGGCACTGTGTCATAGTGGTTGTAGAAAATCAGGGTCTTGGCATTGGGCACCGTCGCTGCAAAACGAGCCATGACAAAAGGAGCCGTATGAGACTGGTCCAAGATAACCTCTGCCCCTGCACTTTCAAACAAATTCTTGAGGTAAGTAGCAACCTCCAAAAGACCAATCTGCTGGGCAAAGATAGATTTCATACTAATCAGTTTTCTCAGATGCCCAATCCCCTCCTGGACAATCTTGTCTTCCTGGAAGGCTGCGATTTGTGCCTGCTCATTTGTCTGTCCCATTTTTTCTACCTCCTCCAAAAATAGGAAGAGAAGCTGGGGGTCTCCCAGCCTCTATCCTGTTGTTTAATTCTTTTTATTCTGCTTCGTTCCAGATTGGGAAATCTGTTTTCTTAGAGCCGTCCTCAATCAACTTACCAACTTCATCAGTGTTGTATGCTTTGACAAGGGCTTTGATCGCGTCAGCCTTATCTGACTCTTCCCACTTGTCTTGAGCAGCGATAACATTGTACCAAACTTTTGTATTTGGACCTTTTTCCTCGATATACAAGGCAGTGTCTGTATCGATACCTGCTTGTTGAGCGTAGTTATTGTTGATAACTGCCCCGTCAACTGATTCCAATGAACGAGCTGTTTGGCTAGCATCCAATTCAGTAATTTTGATATTTTTTGGATTTTCAGTAATATCAGCAAGTGATGCCAAGTCACCGTCTTTAACTTCCAACTTGATCAAGCCAAGTGACTCAAGCAAGAAGAGGGCACGGCTACCGTTTGTTGGGTCGTTAGGAATTGCGATTTCAGCACCTTCTGGAAGGTCTTCGACATCTGCATACTTGTCTTTACCGTCTGCGATACCTGAGTAGAAACGAATTGGGCTGTAAAGAGTGTAGCCCGCAACCTGCAAGTTTTCACCGTTTTCTGTGTTCCAGTTATCCAAGAAGAAAATGTGTTGGAAGGCATTGACATCCACATCGCCCTCAGCCAAGGCCTTGTTTGGTTGTGAATAGTCTGTGAATTCTGTGAACTCCAACTTCACACCTTCTTTGGCAGCATTTTCCGTAACCTTGTTCCAAACATCAGTCGTGTAAGTATTGCGCGTCATGATACCAACCTTCAAGGTTGTTTCCGCTGCATCTGAAGAAGTTGAACCTGATTCAGATGCTGGAGCACATGCTGCAAGTGTCGCAATGGATAGGGCAGCTGTTGCTGCAAAGGTAAATAATTTTTTAAGTTTCATAGAAAGTAGTCTCCTTAATTTTTGAACTGTATTTATCTTAACACAGAAAATGAAATCTGACCAATTGGTATTTTTTATAGATAGTTATAAGTTTTAACTATATCAACACCCAGTTTCACTATAGCTTTTGAAAACATGCAAAAACCAACCACCCTATCGAGCAGTTGGTTAGCTTAAAATCGATCAACAATGTATTGGAAGAGTTCGCGGTGTTGACGGCAATCCTCAAACAAGAACTCTGGGTGCCACTGAAGGCCAAAGAGGGCCTGCTTGCCCTTGCTTTCATAAGCCTCAATGGTCCCATCTCGTGGATCACGTCCTGTTGCTACTAAACCAGGTGCCAATTCCTTGATCCGCTGGTGGTGGAAGGAATTGATTTGACTACCTTGGGCAAAGAGGTGGCTGACACGGCTGTGGCCCTCGACTTCTAGCTGGTGAGAGGTTCCTGCCCAATCATTCTGCCAATGGTCCTCCAAGGACTGCTCCAGACTACCACCCAGGGCCACATTGAGCAACTGCATCCCACGGCAGACCGCAAAAATCGGTTTGCCCTGACGAAGAGCCTCCTTAATCAAGGCCAATTCAAACTCATCACGCGCCAACAAATAATCGTCACTGTCAATCTCTTTTTCCTGGCCATACAGGCTAGGGTCTACATGCTGACCACCAGATAAAATCAACTTGTCCACCATGTCAATGTAATCCTTGGCCGAATCCGGACTTCCCATAGGAATCACGATTGGCAAGCCACCAGCCTGACGCACACCGTCTGATAATTCACGCGCCACCGTCACATAATGACGGCCCGATTTGCTTGGAAATTCTTGCTCATTACCCGAAATACCAATCACAACCTTCTTCATAGGAAATCCTCTCTATCAATTTTTTATTATTCTATCACGAGCAAGAAACATCGTCTAATATAGATTTTCAATCTCGTTATAAATTTTATTTATCAGGGCTTGAAAGGACAAAATGTCCCTCCTCCACCTCTAACCACTGACCTTGAGTGACAAAGTCGTGGCTCTGCTTATTCTTTGCCAAATCAGCCAATTCCTGCCGGGCCTGAGCTGGATTCAAACTCAGATTGGACTTTAGCAGATAGCGGGTATAGGCGTGCTGGGGATTTTGGAAAATAGCTGACGCAGAACCCAGTTCGACTAGACTACCCTTATACATGACAGCAATCCGATCTGCAAAGTGCCGCACCAAGGTCAAATCGTGTGAGATAAAGAGATAGGTCAAACCAAATTCATCCTGCAAGCCCCGTAGCAAATCCAAAATGGTCGCCTGTATGGAAACATCCAAGGCTGATGTTGGCTCATCACAGACCACAAACTGAGGCTGCGAGACGACCGCCCGTGCAATCCCAATCCGCTGACGTTGACCACCTGAAAAGGATTTGGGACGCTTGTGAACCGCATCCCCACTGATTCCCACCCGCTCCAGAATAGCCAAGGCCTTGCTTTCCGCCTCTTCCTTGGGCAGGGCGTAGAGGGGTTCCTTGACCAATTCCAAGGCTGATAGGTAGGGATTGAGAGACGAATAGGGATCTTGGTAAATGACCTGCAAGGCCTGTTTTTTCAGCTCCTGATCCGATAGGCTTGGAAAACGAATGTCCCCTTGGCTGGCTGTTTCCAGTCCCAAAATAATCTTGGACAGGGTTGATTTCCCACTACCTGACTCACCTACCAAGCCCAGGGTTTCCCCCTTGAAAATGGACAGGTCAATATCTTTCAGGGCCTGAACCACCTGTTCTTGACCCAACCAGGATTTTTTCCGATAGGTCTTGCTGACACCAGCAACTTCTACCATAATATCTTTAGGCATCTGCTTGCTCCTTTCTTACCCAATGGTCCGGACCGACCTCAACCAACTGACTGGTCGGACTATCTACTGGCAAGCTGCCGTCAAAGGTTTCCAAACGGGCTGCCTTGAGTAGGGCCTGGGTATAAGCATGCTGCGGTTCAGCAAAAATGGTCTCCACATTAGCCTTCTCTACCACCTTGCCCTGACGCATAACATAGACCAGGTCACATATGCCAGCAATCACACTGAAATCATGACTGACAATGGCAATGGTCAAGCCAAAGGACTCCTGCAACTCATTGAGCAGGGCCAAAATCTGAGCCTGAATAGTCACATCCAAGGCCGTTGTCGGCTCATCCGCAATCAAGAGCTGGGGTTTGGCTAATAAAGCCATGGCAATGACAATCCGCTGCCGCATACCACCTGAAAACTCAAAGGGAAATTGCTTGAGACGTAAAGCTGGATCCGCAATACCAACCTTTTCTAGAATCGATAATATTTCTGTCTCCACCTGGTCCTTGCTCAAGCCTGGCTGGAAACGACGCACCACTTCCCTCAGATGAAAACCAATGGTCCGCAAGGGATTAAGAGAGGTCATAGGATCCTGGAAAATCATGGACAAGGGCAGAGCTTTGGGATTGTCAACAGCCTGTCCGTCCATCTCAAAGCTGCTATAACTTGCCTCCAAACCTCTGGGCAAAATCCCCATCAGAGACTTCATGGTCAAGCTCTTTCCAGAACCCGACTCGCCAACGATACCGACGATTTTTCCCTTGGGAATGCTGAGGTCAATACCGTCCACCAAGACCATTTGAGAGGTCCGTTTCTGATTGGTAATGGTCAGATTGTTTAAGCTAATCAAATTCTCTGTCATTAGTAGACCTCTCTTTCTAGGCAATCACGAATCAAGTCACCAATATTGTTAAAGGAATAAATGGTCAGAAGGATAAAAAGTCCAGGCAAGATTGCCATATGTGGAGCACTCTGCAAGGTTGACTGGGCATTTTGCAGGAGACTTCCCCAAGAAGCCAGCGGTTGCTGGATCCCCATTCCCAAGAAACTGAGGGCAGACTCCGTCATAATGGCCGACGAAATGCTGGTCGATGCCGTTACTATCAAGGTTGGGAGGATTGCTGGTAAAATATGGCGCCAGATGATTTTCCGCTTTTTTACACCGATAAAGTCTGCATAGCCAACATAGTCTGCCACCTTGGCTTTCATGGTCTCGGCCCGTAAAATTCGGGCAATGCTCATCCAAGAAAAGCCACCAATAACGATAATAATAGTTGACAAGCCAGGTTTCAAGAAGACGCTGAGCACGATGACCAAAACCAGCCAGGGAATAGAAGACAGAACTTCAACAATCCGCATGATGACATTGTCCCATTTTCCGCCAAGATAACCAGCCGTTATCCCGACCAGGCTGCCGATTGTCACCGAGGCGACCATGGCCATGAGACCGACTAAAAGGGAAATCCGTCCACCGTAGATAACGCGGATAAAGTAGTCACGCCCGACCTGGTCCGTTCCAAACCAATGCTCCGCACTCGGTCCCTGGTTCATCTGCGTCACATCCGTCAGATTGGGATCGATAGGGATAAGGGGGGCCAAGAGAGACAGGACTACCAAAAAGAGGATAAAGATGACTGAAAAGAGATAGAGGGGAGATTCTTTGAGTGTTGCCTTCAATTGTTTGAGTATCAACATTAGTTTTCTCCTCCTTTCCAGACACGTGGATCCACTAGGGCATACAAGACATCCGACAGGAGATTGCCCAGGATGACAAGGCTGGCAGACAGGAGCATAACCGCCATAATCACCGGATAGTCCAGGGCCTTGGTTGCTGCTGTCAGATAAGGTCCCACTCCCGGCCAGGCAAAAATGGTTTCTGTAATGATAGCTCCCGTCACCAACATAGGCAGGGCCATCCCCACCTGGGTGGCTACAGGAATCAAGACATTTCGTGCCACATGCTTGCCGAAGATTTCTGATTTTTTAGCCTTGAAAGCCTCTTGTACGGTCACATAGTCCTTGTCCACCTCCACAATGGCTGATGCCCGGATGAAACGAATTAATTCTGGCAGGAAAGCCATGGTCAAGGTCAGATAGGGCAGGGTGAAATGGGAGAGAAAATCCAGAAAATCCCCTTCCTTGCCCAGAGTATACATACCGATAAAAGGAAAAAGGCGCCAGTTATAACCAAAGAGGTAAATCAAAATCATGGCAAACCAGAAGGTCGGCATGGCAATCCCGATAGAGGCAAAGGCATCGATAACCTTATCAACCCACTTCCCTCGCTGGGAAGCTGAAATCAAACCCAAGGCCACTGCCATGACCAGAGCAGTCAAGTAAGAAGGCAAGACCAGCGAAATGGTATTAGGAATTTTCTCCGCCAAATCCGCCCCAATCGAATGCTGGGTCATCAGAGAAAAACCAAGGTCCCCTGTCAAGAGGCCCTTTAGCCAGATACCGTACTGAACCAAGAAAGGTTGGTTGAGCCCATACCGTTCCTTGAGCAGGTCAATTTGCTCCTGATCCATATTGGGCGTTGTCATGGAATCAATCACATCAAAGGGGGCCAATTGAATCAGAGAAAAGACGATAAAGGAAATGAGTAATAAGAGAGGAATGGCCTGCAAAATCCTCTTTACAATATAACGAAACATAGTTCCTCCAAAAACACGAAAAGGGAGCCGGCCAAAACCCTAGAACCTGTATTCACAGCTCGGCACCTTTAGCTAAGGCTATTTTTCTGCCACTCAGCGTTCGTTTTTCTAGAAATACTGACAGTATTTCTAGAAAAACGGCCTTGATGTGCAAAAAACTATTTCCTATCTAAATGTACCTTACTTGTGAATACAGGTTCTTATAAAGTTCGGACCTAACTTCCCACTATTGTTTGAATGGGCTGACTAAGATTAGTCAGGCCCATTCGTCTTGTTGAACAAAAGACTCCCTTATTCAATCGTCAATTTAGACGGATCTTCAAAGGTAAAGATTGGGACCAAACCAGCCTCTTCGACATTTTTCACACGCTTGTTAACAACCAAGATTTTCTTGTTGTCCACAATTGGGTAGATAGCCGCTTGGTCAGCCAATTCTTTCTGCAAATTGTCATAGATTTCTTCACGCTTAGCCTTATCCAGCTCAACCGCGCCTTCTGCAAAGTAGCCGTCAATCTCTGGTGAAGTCAATTTGAAGTAGTTAGACGCTCCACCTGACTTGAAGAGACGAGCATATTGGTCTGGGTCATTCCCCATGATGTAGCCACCCAGGAAGAGATTGTAGGCTGTTGAGCCTTCCTTGCGCAATTCTGTGAAGAGGGCAGATGAATCGCCACCAGCCAATTCAACCGTTACACCGATAGCAGCCAATTGCTGTTGGATCAAGGTTGCTTGTAGGGTTTGTGCTGCGTCAGATGAGTTGTAACCCAGGTTGAGGGTCAGATTGCTGACACCTGCTTCAGCCAAGAGCTCTTTGGCCTTCTCAACATTTTGCTCATATTTTTCAACATCATCTGTCTTGTATGGGTTGGCAACTGGAAGGAAGGAATAAGGTGTCTCATAGTATTTCTTATCCAAGTAAGCTGCCTGGTTGAATTCATCCTTGTTTAGTGCAAAGAGAATAGCCTTGCGGACCTTGACATCCTTCAACTCTTCAGTCGTCGTATTGAGACCCAGGTAGCCAACACGGTTTTCACTATAAGCATAAGTTTCAAGTGTATCTTTGTCCAAGTCCTTGATAACCGCCGGAAGAACAAAGGCTGCATCTACTTCACCTGTTTGAAGAGCAACCTTAGTCGTATCTGGGCTTTCGATAATACGAAGGACCAGATTGTCGATTTCTGCCTCACCCTTGTAGTAGTTCTCGTTGGCTTCCAACTTGATATACTCACCATTCTTGTACTCTACAAATTTGTAAGGTCCTGTACCGACAGGGGTTGCCTTCAATTGGTTAACAGACAGGTCTGCCTCATCTTTAAAGATGTGCTCTGGGATAATGTAGGTCTCTGCTACGATATTGTCCAAGGCAGGTGCAGACACTGCTGGAAGGACGAATTTGACCGTATAGTCATCTACCTTCTCAACCGTCACAGGTTGGTCGTTGATATAAAGGCCGTCTGAACCACCATTTTCTTTCTTCACTTTTTCATTGTAAGTAAAGACAACATCATCTGCGTTAAAGGCTTCGCCGTCTGACCATTTAACATCCTGACGGAGTTTAACCGTGATGCTAAGGCCGTCTTCTGCAATCTCGTAAGATTCTGCCAATTCATTGACATAGCTACCGTCTGCCTCGATACGAATCAATGGAGAGTAGATAAAGTTGGTCAAGGTCAAGCCCCAACGGTCGCTGGTGTTAAGCGGGTTGGTCGAACTTGGGTCGCCGTCGATAGCATAGGTAAAGGTTTCCGTATCTGCTGATGATGCAGCTTTTGAGCTAGAGCCTGTATTGGACGCTCCGCCATTGGCGCAAGCCGCCAAGGTCAAAACTGCTACAGTTGATAAGAGGCCAGTAAGCCATTTCTTTTTCATGTCATTTTCCTCCATTTTACAAAAGTAGTACTAGTTTACCAAGAATCAACTGGCTTGACCAATATATAAAATTTATGAAGACTTAAAATTTATCTATACAGATCGTCTTCAAAGAAAAAACTCTCCGTCCTAGAAGCTACATGTCCAAGACTGAGAGTATTTGTTATTTATAGATATAAAATTGCAAGCGTCAATAGACTCATTCCAAGGCCAAGACCCCAAAGGAAGAAGTCCACCTTCCATTCGCTCCATTTTTCGGATTTGCCAGATAAACCGCCTAGTTCCAAGTGATGGTGGAAAGGAGTCATGCGGAAAATCCGACGACCTTCTCCAAACTTTTTCTTGCTGTATTTGAAATAGGACACCTGTAGCATAACGGATGACGTTTCAAGGACATAAACAAAGCCGATGAGGAGCAGGGTCCATTCCACACGAAGAGCGATTGAAATCGTAGCTAGCATGCCGCCCAGTGCTAGCGAACCGACATCCCCCATAAAGATTTTTGCGGGTTTGCGATTGTATACGAAAAATCCAAGCAAGCCACCAATCATGGTTACACAGACCAAAAGAATATCAAATTTCTGCTCATTGTAAGCAATGACTGAGTAAGCTAACAAGCTGATAACAACTGAGATAGAAGCCAAACCATCAATGCCATCAGTCAAATTGACTGCATTAGAAAAACCGACTAACCAGAACAAAACAAATGGTAGATAGAGTACTCCTAAATTGATAATATGCCCAAAAACATTAAGTTCACCACCACCTGAACCTCGTACATGGACAAAGTAGAAAACTAGTCCACCCAAGATTTGCAAGGCTAGCTTTTGTTTGGGATTGAGTCCCTCATTGATTTTACGGAAAATTTTCAAAAAATCATCCAAAAAACCAACCAATCCATAGAGTGCAAGGATGAAGAGAATGGCTAAAACACCGCCAGTTAACATGTTAAGGCTAGCAGCAAAAATAAATGTAACCAAGATAGCAACAACTAGAAAAACCGTCCCTCCCATGGTTGGGGTTCCCGCCTTAAATTGATGTTGTTTCACATCCTCGTGCATCTGTTGCCCTTCGATGCGTTTGGCTTGATAAAAAGTAATAAAGCGTGGTATCAGAATCACCGTTGCTAAAAAAGCAACCAATCCCGATAATAGTGAAAATTGCATTTTAATTTTACTCTCCTAGTGTAATCGTTATTTTTTTGTGTTTACTGATTTTTGTACCAAACTCAATACTCTGTTCAACAACCATCGAACCTGCTCCTTCATAAGTGACTTCAAGACCTAGCCATTCTGCAAGAATATCCATATTTTCTTTTGTCAAACCATATAAATCAGGCATATCTTCTACTGAATCTGTCAGCAAGAGAATTTGCTGGTTTGAAGAAAGATTTGTTCCGACATCTACAGATACTTTCTTTATTTCGGAACCATTCCCTACAATAACTGGCTGAATTAAATAACGACGCAATTCCTCAGCAGTTGTGCCTGGGCCTTGACCAATAACATCTGGTAACTTAAATTCTGTTTCATTTTCCACAAACTGCAATGAAGGAGCAACATTATCCAAGTTTAAATTATCTTTCAATAACATAGCCTCTTTCAGTATTGGATTAAATATATCCTCCCACTCCATTCCAGTATAGGATTCTGGCTCTCTCACGGTTGCATACATAATAAATTCTGGATCCTCAGCTGGAACCATGGCTACGACTGACTGAAAGTATTGACCATCAATGTAACCCGTTCCATCTTCCTTGGCAATCTGGGCAGTACCTGATTTTACTGCCACATCATAACCATTAACCTGAATAACAGGAGACATAGTCCACTTGTTATAGAGCGTACCAAAAACTGGATCAGTCCCAACTGTGATCATGTAATCCCGTGTATCTGAAGCTGCTTTTTCAGATACAGGATGGCCAACCACTTCAGGTTTGGCAATACGCACCGAATCGGAATTTGGATCATACAAGCCTGAGATGAACTTGGGTTGCAACATGGTTCCGTCATTACCAATAGCCGAGAAGGCCCGCAACATCTGGACCTGAGTCGCTGAAATACCCTGACCGAATGAAGACATGGTAATGGTTACGATGTTGTCGCCCGGCAGGAGGCCTGCACTTTCAGACCCCATTCCAAAACGTGTCGGATAGCCAAAACGGAACTTGGCTAGGTAATCCAACCATTTCTCATTGCCCATTTTTTGTTCCAACATGATCGTCCCGACGTTACTGGATAGGGCAAATGCCTGGGCCATATTGAGGGAAACAGCAGACTCTCCCCCATTGACCGTCCAGTCGTTAACCGTTGCATCCGCAATGGTATAGCCATTATTGACAAGCATCTGATTAGGATCAAAGACATTGCTATCGATTGCTGATGCCAAGGTCATGACCTTCATGGTCGAACCTGGCTCCATAGTGGCCTGATACAGAAGGGAGTACTGGAGCAAATCTTTATCAGCTAACCCTTCTTTTGTATCCGCATCATAGCTTGGTCGTTGAGTTGTTGCTAAAATCTCACCAGTTTTGGCTGATACCAAGGTTGCACTGGCATATTTTCCCTTTGTCTTATCAAAGAAAATATCCATGTTGGTTTCTAGCGAACGTTGCAAATCAGCAGATAGAGTCGTATAAACATCTTGACCATTTACAGTTTCTTGTTCTACATTTTCAGTACCTGGTAAAATCCGCCCCTGGCTATCTTTCTCATAAAGTACTTTACCATCTTGACCTGCCAAAATATCATTAAGGTAGTATTCCATACCGCTCACACCCTGTAAACTATGACTACCATCCTTGTTTTCAACCGGGTTAGCCAACCCCACGAAAATTGAAGCAAAATTTCCATTTGGATACATTCGACCAGGGCTCATGTTAAACTTAATGCCCTTGATGCCGGCCGCTTCCATTTCCTGACTAATGGTCATCATGGTATTGTAGGAAATATTTTTCCCCTTAGCACCAAAGTAAATGTGGCTCAATTCTGGCTGCTTCAACTGCTTGAGAGCATACTCCTCATCAATATCTAGAAGATTTTTAAAAATAGAAGCCACCTTGGAGAATTGGCTCGACTCTACATATAAAATCTCATTGGAAGCTGATACATAATTCTTATCAACGACTGCATAGACCGTATAGGTGGTCGAATCTTCTGCGATTGGGAAGCCCAGTCGATCATAGATGGTCCCACGCCTTGCTTGAACTATTACCTCTTGCTGGTGCACACGACTAGCGGCCACTGACAAATCCACTCCGAACTTGGAGTCGGTCCCAATAATGATAGCAAAGTTGATAAGGAAAACCAAAAAGGTAAAAATACTGAGTAAAATCAGGTTCTGACCGACCCTACGCCTGTTCTGCGAAGGCCGGTAGCGTTGTTTCAATATGTACCGTAATAATTTCTTTCGTCTCGTCTGCATTATTCGGCAACCCCTACATTATTATTGTTTAAGGTCAATCCTTCTTTTTCAGCAATTTCCATCAATCGACCCGAGCGCGTCAATTCCTGGATAGCCTGCTTAGTATCGTCAATTTCGACCTGCTTGGAGTTGATTTGCTGATTGACCCGTGCCATTTCGCCCTGCACCTGCAAGAGCTTGGTCTGGATGAAAATAACCCCAATAGCCAAGAACAACGCTGTAAATATCAGGCTAGCATAAAAAGCCTTTTCAACGCGGTTAAAGGTTTTGATTTTTTCACTAATCAGACGCATGGTCGTTTCTCTACGTTTTTCCTGCAACATAGCTTACTCCTACTTATGCACTCTCTTTGCTACGCGCAATTTGGCTGAATGCGCACGGTTGTTACTGTCTAATTCTTCTTGACTTGGCAAGATTGGCTTTCTTATGACCAATTCAAGTGGTGCCTTCAAATCATCTGGGATAAAGGGTAAGCCTTTGGGAACATCAATTGTCGAAGCCTCTTTGAACAATTGCTTGGTTAGGCGATCCTCCAGAGAATGGAAGGTAATGACCGAAATCCGTCCTCCCACCGCCAGCAAATCGATGGCCTGCTGAATAGACTCGTCTGCCGCTCCCAACTCATCGTTGACCTCAATCCGAATGGCTTGGAAAATCTGCTTGGCAGGATGTCCCTTCTTCTTGAGTTCCTTGGCTGGTTTGGCAGATTTGATCAGCTCTGCTAACTCAGTCGTTGTTTCAATCGGCTTGAACGCACGCGCCTGTTCAATCTTACGAGCAATCTGCTTGGAAAATTTATCCTCACCATATTTAAAGAAAATCCGCACCAGGTCATGGTAGTCATAGCTATTGACCACATCATAGGCCGTCAAATGCCCTTCTCGGTTCATCCGCATGTCCAGCGGCGCATCTTGTTTATAGGAAAAGCCACGCTCTCGCTCATCCAACTGGGGACTGGAAACACCCAAATCATAGCAAATCCCATCAATCTCCGTCACACCCAGCTCAGCCAAACGCGCCCTTAGATTGCGGAAATTATCCTTGATAAAGGTAACCTGTCCCTTTTCAATATAGGGAGCCAGGCGGATGTGGGCATGGTCAATGGCCGTCTGATCCTGGTCAAAGGCATAAAGATGCCCACCTTCTGTCAGCTGGCTTAGCAGGTACTCGCTATGCCCTGCCCCACCCAGTGTCGCATCCACATAAATTCCATTTGGTTTGATGTCTAGCATGTCGATGGTCTCATGCAAGAGAACCGTCGTGTGATTAAATTCCTTGTTCATATCTTATCTATTGTACCATAAAATCAGCTTAAACCATGTTGCAAACTTTTTACAAAAAATATGTCAATTATAGTTGACATATTTTTAATATTTTCTTATAATAACATTAGGAACCGTGTCAGATATATTTGACAAAAATAGAGGAGACGTCCTCAAAAAATTTTATACAGAGATGTCGCATATATGTGACATAAGATAGGAGGTCATATGAATCGTGTCAAATCCTTCCGAACGGAACTCGGCCTGTCCCAGCTGGAATTAGCCAAGGCTATCGGAGTCTCACGTCAAACCATTAACATGATTGAAAATGACAAATACAACCCCTCGCTGGACCTCTGCATCAACCTAGCCAAGATCCTACAGACCGACCTCAACAGCCTTTTTTGGATTGATTAAAGAAAGGAGAACACTATGAAAAACAAAAGAACTCTCGTACGCTCTAGCCTCTCAACCATTCTCTTCCTTCTTCTGATGGCCATTTGGAATATCGCTGATTATGGCTTGGACCATTTCCTTGCTCAAGCAAGTAAACTGACCAGTTGGCTTCAGGTTGCCATTATGGGATTGGTCTACTTCCTAGCGACTCATCACATCACACCCTACCTCATCAAACGGTACAATCTCAACTAAGGAGACAGGCTATGAACAAGGAAACCTTTCAAAACAAGCTCATCAAACAATTTTACGGCATCGCAGGTCCGCTGGATGAATTTCGCCGAAAAGAGGCCATGAGATTGGGCAATATGGCCTTCATCTTCCTCTTCATCGGACTCCTGTTTACTCTTCTTCTGGCTCTCTCCTTGTCCGAACGATTTCCAGAGCAGGTTGGCTACGGCTACCCAGTCTTTTTAGAAATCATCTTGCTAGGACTTCAGAGCTATCTGGCTCTCCAAAGCTATCGCAGCCAGCTGACTGCACTAGATAGGGAGGATTTGTCGGAGAAAGAGGTACGTGGCCTCAAGTGGGCTAGTGTGAAATTCGCTGTATATTTCACTCTGGTCATGTATCTCTGGAATGCCTTTTTCGGGGCCTGGATGGACAAAGACATGGACTTCATAACCAATCTGACCACTCCTCGCTTTTTCTTCGCAGCTTGTTTAGGCGGTATCTTCGTGGGGATTGTGACTCACATTCAGTTAGTTTATCGCCAGAAACAGGCTCAAAATCTGACTAGTAGCTCTGCTATTTCCAAAAAAGAAAAACCCTGGATGACCAAGCTCATCAAACATTTCTACGGTGTACGAGGTCCCTTGGATGAATGCCGGCGGGAACAGGCTGATGAAATTGGCGGTCTTGCTTTTGTCTATCTAAGCTGGTTTCTTTTGATAAGCAATGCTGTCGCTTTTATGCTAGCTGTTCGCTATACAACCGAGGTTGCAACCTGGTATCCTATCCTGCTCGGTGCCATTCTCTTTATTCTCATCGCTGTGCTCAGTGTCCAGATGCTCAACCGTGATTTTGGTCAATTCGACCCTGAAGAAATCAGTCCAGAGGAGCAAGCCCGACCCTATCGCCACCCCTTGCGTTGGGGAATTGGTGTCAGCCTATTCAGCTTGATTTTTTCTAGTGTCTCAGACTTGTTTGACAGCAATGGTCCTGTCCTCGAAACTCTCTTCCAACCTAAAAACCTCTTCTACGCTGGTTTTATGGGACTATTTGCAAGCATTGTCATTTCTGCTACCAACTATGTCAAACGACTGGAAGACCAAGAAAACCAACGGAAAATGGAGAGGAGGAAAAAATGAAGAATCACCTATCAACTAAACGACAGTCCATTCTATACTGCATCATTTATATCTTCGTTGCCAGCATTTGCCTGGTCTCCTATTGGGCCCCAGAGCCCTTTGCCTCTCCTAGCCTCCTCACCGTCCCTATCACCATTAGCCTGCGTGTGTCACCTAGTCAAGAAGATATTGCCTACTACCTCCTCCAAATCGCCGTCGCTCTGCTAGCCTTGCTTCTGGTATTTGGTATTGAGGTCTGGCTAGAAAAGGTCAAGCCAATCGGACTCCTGTTCCTATTGGCAATGGGACTCTACCTCGTCTACCTTATTACCAAAAAGGAGTAAACACATGAAATCGAAAACACCCCTCCTTCTCTTCGCCATAGGCTACCTGACCATTACTGGTCTGCTCATTGATGGCTTTCTGACCAATCAGCCCAAACCCATGATAATATTGTTCATCCTGTCTATTCCTATCTTTACTCTCCATTTAGTGGAGACCAAGTCCACAGTGGGGCAGGTTCTACACAGACACAACAGTATTCTTCGTCTTATCGCTGCATCGGGAATCCTTTCAACCCTGGCAGTGGGCTATGCTACGGGGCATGTTGACCTGCTACTGCTCCTAGCCTCCCTGGTCTGGTTACTACTACTTTTACTGCCGTCAATTTTCAAAAGAACCTAGTTCGAGATGTACAAGCTCGAACTTTTTCTTTGTCTTCGGACAATTATTTCTTATACTTAACAAAAATCAAAAATAGTGGCTTAATGGTATTATGACAAACAAACTCACCCCCACTCAAGTTCACGAATTAAAATAAGCCCTCAGAGACAAGACAAATATTCCACATCACAGAAAAATTCAGGCTCTCATTCTTTACTCAGAAAACCAGAGCCTAACAGCTAGCGCAAAATCAGTGGGCTTTGTCCATTTAGCATGTGGTTGTAATAGTGATTGGATGAATGAATTTCTACACCAATTGTCAGAAGCTTATCAGATGACTACATTATTCTAGTCATGGACAATGCCGTCTGGCATAAATCTCAGACATTGAATATCCCTGAGAATATAGAATTTACCTTTATTCCACCTTACACACCAGAGATGAACCCTATTGAGTAAGTCTGGGCCGAAATCCGCAAACGTAGTTTCAAGAATAAGATATTTAGAAGCTTGAATGAGGTTATTGATAAACTTCAAGAGGTTATTCAAAACCTATCTCCTTCTCAACTCAAATCAATTGTACGTAGAGATTGGAGTTTGGCTATTTTTGATTTTAGTTGAGTATTAGTATTAAGTGTAAGGTTCCAGAAAATGGCAGAAAAAAGGAGCTCGGATTTCTCCAAACTCCTACATATAATTAAGCATGCACTGGTGCCAAGCTCTCACCAATTACCTCCAAACGTGCTGCCCATTCTTCGCGGGTCAAGCCGTTTTCAGAGATGTAACGGTTGCGCTCATGGGCACGGCATTCTGCAGAACATCCACGAACATACTTATGCTCATTTTCTTCTGACATGAGGGTACGGCGGTTACAGAATGGGTTACCACAGTTGACATAGCGTTCACATGGTGTGCCATCGAACCAGTCCTTACCAACAACAACTGGGTCTACATGGTTGACATCAACTGCAATACGCTCGTCAAAGACATACATCTTACCATCCCACAATTCGCCACGAACTTCTGGATCCTTACCATAAGTTGCGATACCGCCATGCAATTGGCCGACATCCTTGTAGCCTTCGCGGACCATCCAGCCAGAGAATTTCTCACAGCGGACGCCACCTGTACAGTAAACCACGACACGCTTGTCCATGAATTTTTCCTTGTTGTCACGGACCCATTGTGGCAATTCACGGAAGTTGCGAATGTCAGGACGGATTGCGCCACGGAAATGACCTAGGTCATACTCATAGTCGTTACGGGTATCCAAAACAACGGTATCTTCGTCCAGAAGCGCCTCTTTGAATTCTTTTGGTGACAAGTAAGCACCTGTTGTTTCAAGCGGGTCAATATCACTATCGAAGTTATTGTCTTCTAGACCCAAATGTACGATTTCTTTCTTATAGCGAACGTGCATTTTCTTGAATGCTTGTTCATTTTCTTCATCAATTTTAAACCAAAGGTCGCTGAAAAGCGGGTTAGCATGGACATAATCCATGTACTTTTGAGTTGTTTCATAGTCACCAGAAACAGTACCGTTGATGCCCTCATCAGCAATCAAGATACGCCCCTTGAGACCAATCGATTTACAGAATTCCAAGTGCTCAGCTGCATAAGCTTCCGCATTTTCGATTGGAACATATTTATAATATAGCAATACGCGAATGTCTTTTGACATGGTGTGATTCTCCTTTAATCTTTGCAATAGATTAGCGCTATTCAAGCGATTTGACCAGCTCGAAGCTCTGCTATTTTTCAATAACACAGTCTGTAAAATTATACCCCGAATCCGGCAGAAATACAAAAATCTTGATTGAAACTATTGGTCTGATAATTCTTCCCTCAATGCCTGCAATTTCCCAAGCTGCTCCTATGGTAGGACTATTTGCATGTTATTATGGTTTGAAGCTATAACAGAAAAATACCTGAGAATCTCTTCTCAGGCACATTTCTTAATCTTTTGACAAACTTCCAGTTTGAGTTTGTGATTTGGTATAAACGGCCACCAAAATTGTTCCTGCGATAGCCACTGTCAGGCCATTCACAATACCAGCAACCAAGCCTTGCGCAAAAACCTTATTTGCAGGCTCGCTATAAACCAGGATATCCAAAACAGGTGCAACTACTCCCCAAGCTACTACGTTAGCAATAATTTGGAAAATGTTGAAGGAAAGAATATCTTTTTTCTCGAAAATTCCCTCTTGGACACGAAGACGATTTTTGGCAAAACCAAGCACTAAACCAAATACACCTGATGCCAAAACCCATGACCACCATGGTGAACCATACTGCAATGAATCCTTGAAAGCATGACCGATAAAGCCGACCAAGAAACCAACAACTGGACCAAAGATAACAGAAAAGAGGGATTGGACAGCATACTGAAGCTGAATCGAAGTATTTGGTACAACAAGTGTCGGAATGCTGATTAAAATCCCAATTACCACAAAGAGGGCTGCACCAATACCGGTTGCGACAACTGTTTTGATAGAATTATTTTTCATCCTAAATCTCCTTAAAAAATATGTTTAGTTAACAATGCGTTTGATTTCAATATGCCAGTTTTGACCGACACCAACGTTGTAGGCTTTGGCAAATGAACCCTGGTTGATAGCAAGACCAACACGGTAGAGGGAATTGATATACAAGAGTGGCTGACCAATGCGGACATCCGCAAAGGACTTGCCATAGGTCACTTGGTTTTGGTAGACTAGCATATCGTTGTTGTAAATGGTCACCTCAAAGCGGTCTTCAAACTGCGGGTTGAGGGTATAGAACTCCTCACGGGTAATCGAGGTCCAGAGAGAACCGAAGCGAACATCGAGAATGTCGATGGCGCCCTTGACAAAGTCTTGTCCAAGTTCTGTTGGAACGGTTGGAATTTCAACAACGTCTTCTACTCGCAGTTCTGGCCCCACTTCTTCAAAAGTGATATGCCCAGATGCCAACTTAGCACCGGTATAAGCATAGACATCGCGACCATGGAAAGTATAGGAATGCTCTGTATTAGCTCTACGATTGGCCACTTCAGAAATCTCGCGTACTGCCTTGATACCAACGTGCTTCTTGATGAAAGACAGAGTACCGTTGTCAGGGGTAACGATATAGTGATTTTGCTCGGTCAATGCCACCACGCTCTTACGCTTGGAGCCAACACCTGGATCAACAACCGATACAAAAGTAGTGCCTTCTGGCCAGTATTCCACTGTCTGGAAGAGGCGGTAAGAGCCCTCAAAAATATTGTAAGGGGTGATATCGTGGGTCAAATTGTGAACCACAAGGTCACGTGATTCCTGGAGGGCTACACCAATCATGGCTGAAACCGCTCCGTCAACAAGACCAAAATCCGATTGTAAAACAAGTAAATTATTAGACATAAGTTCTCCCAAATTTGATACTGTTCTAGGATAACAAAAAACGCTTCAAGAATCCAATAGGTAATTTCTAAGCTCTGTTATAAGTTTTAACTATAACAAGAAAAGGAGCCTGAGTGTCTGATTAAAAATACACCCAAGTTCCTTATTCCTTAGGCTACAATAGCCTTAGCCACTTCTTCTGTCGTCATGCGTGAGAAGTAATGCGTGGTATCGATTTCTTGCAACTTGGCAAGGACGTCCGCATATTCGTAGCGTGTACCAATCAGCAATTTCTCAATATCCGAAACATCTCCGATACCAAAGAAGTCACCATAAATCTTGATATTTTCGATAACAGATTTCTCCGTTTTCACATAGGTTGTGATTTTACCTGCTGGGTAGCGAACGTTGCGCTCCACAGTGTACTCAGGCGTTTGACCGAAATTCCAGTCCCAAGTACCAAATTGGGTATCATGGATTTCTTGGATACGAGCCAAGTCCTCGTCAGTCAGGACATACTCGTCCATATCTGGATATTCCTTCTTCATTTGGTTAAGGATGGCATCCTTGAACTCCAGAACAGTCATTTTTTCTGGTAATTCATCATTGATATTGGTCACACGCGCACGGACAGATTTAACCCCTTTAGACTCAATCTTGTCCTTGGAAACTTTGAGCGCATTGGCAAGGACGGTCATATCCACGTCAAAGAGGAGACAGCCGTGGTGCATCATACGACCTTTAGCATAGGCTTGGGCATTTCCACAGATTTTCTTCCCATCAATCTCAAGGTCGTTACGTCCTGTGAAATTAGCCTCAACACCCAGAGTTGCCAGCGTGTCAATCACAGGTTTGGAGAAGGTTTTGAAGTCAAAAGCACCTTCTTCAGACTTATTGGAAATAATGGTGTAGTTGAGGTTGTTGAGGTCGTGGTATACCGCGCCACCACCTGACAAACGACGAACAACGTGAATGCCGTTTTCATCTGTGTACTCTTTGTTAATTTCTTGAATAGCATTCTGATGCTTACCGATGATAATGGCAGGCTCATTGATCCAGAGAATAAAGATTTCATCAATATCGGTCAATTCCTTGAAGGCATAGGCTTCGAGAGCGATATTGTAAGCAGGATTGTTACTGTTATTTACAATGTATTTCATGCTAGACTCCTTGATTTTATAAATTGTTAACCACCTTTTATTATATTGGAAACGATAACAAAAAACAAGCGCGAGGCTTGTTTTATATTAATCAATATCGGCACCGTTGCTGGCGATAACCTTCTTGTACCAGTCGAATGATTTTTTCTTAGAACGCTTGAGTGTTCCATTACCTTCATTGTCACGATCTACGTATATAAAGCCGTAGCGTTTTTTCATCTCACCGGTACCTGCAGACACCAGGTCAATACAGCCCCAGGTTGTGTAGCCCAGCAATTCTACGCCGTCCTCAACAATGGCATCACGCATGGCTTCAACGTGCTTGCGGAGGTAATCAATCCGGTAGTCGTCTGCCACATAGCCGTTTTCATCCGGCGTATCGACAGCGCCCAGACCATTTTCAACAACGAACATTGGCTTCTGATAGCGATCCCAGATAGAGTTGATCGTGATACGGAAGCCAAGTGGGTCAATCTGCCAGCCCCACTCTGAGGCATCCAGATATGGGTTTTTGATAGAGGCAAAGATGTTACCAGCTGTCTTTTCATTGACTTTTGGGTCACCAGATGCCACACGGCTTGAATAATAAGAGAAGGAAATGAAATCAACTGTATACTCTTTCAAAAGGGTCAAATCTTCCTCTGTCATCACGATATTCAAGTTTTCGCGTTCAAAATGCTTCTTGGCATAATTTGGGTATTCCCCACGCGCTTGTACATCAATGAAGAAATAATTTTCACGGTCCTGGTTGATAGCCGCCCAGACATCGCGCGGATGACAAGTATTTGGATAATATTGACCCGCCGCCAACATACAGCCGACCTTGTTTTCTGGGTCGATTTCATGGGCAAGCTTGGTCGCAATAGCTGAAGCCACTAACTCATGGTGGGCCGCTTGGTATTTGACCTCTTCTACATTTTCACCTTCTTCAAAGTAAAGTCCTGCACCCATAAATGGCGCATGAAGAATCATGTTGATTTCATTAAAGGTCAACCAATATTTAACCAAGCCCTTATAGCGAGTGAAGAGAGTCCGGCAAAGACGCTCGTAGAATTCCAGCATCTTGCGATTGCGCCAGCCACCATAGTGCTCAATCAAATGCATCGGACAGTCAAAGTGAGTAATGGTCACCAAAGGCTCAATCCCGTATTTGTGACATTCCTTGAAGAGATCTTCGTAGAACTGCAAGCCTTTTTCATTTGGCTCTAACTCATCTCCCTTAGGGAAAATCCGTGTCCAAGCGATAGAAAGACGATAAGTCTTAAAGCCCATTTCGCCGAAGAGGGCAATATCTTCCTTGAAATGATGGTACATGTCGATAGACTCTTTAGCCGGATAGAAATAACCATCCTCAAAGTCAAACATTTTTTTGCGACCTGTGATAATTGGTCCACGGTCTTCGCCAATCGGCACGACATCGACGTTGGCAAGACCACGTCCGTCTACATCGTAAGCTCCTTCACATTGGTTGGCTGCTGTTGCACCACCCCATAAAAATCCTTTTGGAAATACTTTTGTTACTGTCATTTTTTCTCCTTTTCCTTTCCTTCTTTTTGATAGAGAGTTTCTTTATTAACGGGATCCACAATGCTTTGCAAATCGTAGTGACCGTCTTCATAAGTAAAAGTCAGTATGGCACAATTCCGCATCCGCACTCGCGGAAAATCTGTCAATACCTGTCTGAAAAATTGGGCGATGGCGGCTCCATGGCTAACTACTAAAACGGATTGATCGTCCGCTTCTTCCATAATACCTCCAATGTCAATGGAAAGATATTTTTCATAACTTGCTCCTTTCTCTTTTCATTCTATTGTACCAAAAGCTAGGTAAATGACAAGGCCGTGATACAGCACTTCATTCCCTAAATTTTGGTAACAATTGATACAAAGAGTATTTCCTGATGAAATCATTTTCTTGACACAATTTTGCTTTTTTTGTTTCAAGCAATATATATTATGTATTATTCTATACAACTTTTTTCTTAGGAGATAGAAAATCCGAGAGCTACGCTCTTCAATGGAAACACATTGATTTTGAAAAATCTCAAATTCAGCTACTCCAGGTACTAGACAGATATGGCGATACGAAAGCAACTAAAGGGAACAAGAAAACAACATTTCAAATTCCTAATGAACTTACTGACCTTCTCCAATCTTGGAAAAAATAACAGAAAGCCGAACTAGCCAAATTCGGCATTATCCAATCTGATGAACAATATGTATTTACCTATATCGATATGAAAGGCAATGTGAATAGCCCCTTACACGCTGATTATCTCAATAACAAAATGAAGTCAGTCAAACGCCGTCACAAGGAGCTGACTCATGCAACACCGCACAAATTACGCCACACTGGAGCAACACTAGCTAAGGAAGCAGGAACATCACTAGAAGCCATTTCAGAGGCTCTCACGCATAGCGACACCCTCACAACCAAGACCTATGTCAATACTTCAAATGTCATTCCAATGGCTGTTAGCGAAATCGCTTATCGAAACCTCAAAAAGTAATAGTGTGAATTTGGTGTGAAAAGTGGTGTGAATTTTGCGAAAAAATATCAAAAAAACACCTCGTGGTGTGAACCATGAAGTGTTGTAAATGCTGTAATGTAGCTGGTTCTTAACGTTTTGAGAACTGGCTAGCTTTACGTGCTTTCTTAAGACCTGGCTTTAAAAACTTTTGTTTGAATAAATTTCAAAAACTTTTAATATCAATGTTTTCACGGGTTTTCAAAACTCTAAATTTCATCCAATTTCAACTAATTTCATCTGAATGGTGTGAATTTTACCCCCAAAATACACGAATTGAGCTAAATTATACCCAAAAGTTCACACCATTATCTAACTGTAACAGGAATAGAATTAAACTCCTTATCAGATAAAATTTGTACAACATTTATTAACTCAAGTGTTTTCACTTGAGTCAGACTGAAGACAAACACTTAAGAGGCGTTTGTCTTTTTCTGTTTATTGGTCTGATAGTCGGTCTTTTTGCCAGAA
>NZ_JBIMJQ010000069.1:0-1102 GCF_043674215.1 Streptococcus sp. A22 | reverse complement strand
ACTTTTTTTCTACACTCAAAAAGGCTCCATAATCTCTACAGTGGATTTACCCACTACAGAAATTATAGAGCCGAAAAATTGGGTAGAGCAGTCTATCCAATTTTTTTGTATAGGTTGAAGCATCAGAGTAGACAAAAACACCATGGTTTTCCATGGTGTTTGTCGATTTTTAGCGCTTATTGGCAGAAATTTCGATCTTATAGTATTTCCAGTGTTTATAAGTCTCTACATATTCAATTACTTCATTGCTGCCACTCTTATGTGTAGTGCGGATTTGAAGAATGCTTGGTTCTTTTGCCTGAAGCTTCAACTGTTCCTTGACATCCTTAGGTGAAGGGAAAACAATTTCATTGGTTTCCACATAAGGTTCCTCAGACATGTGGATATTGAAGTCTAGCTTAAATCGTTGATAGAGCGATTGGAAATGCGAGAGATCTGCTTGAGGCTGTTGAATATATCGAGCAGGGATGTAAGACTGGTGGTAAATATAAGGTTGACCATCTGTTGTACGCACGCGAGAAATCTTGTAATAGAAGTCATTGCTATCCAATTGAAGCTTTTCAAGAATATGAGCTTCATTTCCTTTTTCACAACCCAGCACTGTGACAGTGTCGTTGCCGATAGGGAAAATCTCGATATCAGAAAACTCAACAAGCTTTCCTTTGCGAGAACGAGAAACGAAGGTTCCTTTACCCTGTTGGCGAACGAGGTAGCCGTCCTTAACCAATTCATTGACTGCACGGATAACAGTGATAGAACTTACGTTAAATAGCTTGGTTAACTCAGCTTCGGTGTAAAACTTATCGCCATTCTCAAATTTTCCTGAAATAATTTGCTGACGAAGATCGTTTTGAACTAATTGATACTTAGGTACTTTCATAGTAGGTTTCCTTTCTTTTTCCTAATACTTCCCTTTAACTTTCATTATACTAAATATCTTTAAAATTGAAAACTGGAAATGCTCAAAATTGCTCAAAAATGCACAAATTTCTTTCAAAAATAGGCTTTGAAAAAAATTTAAAAAATTTCCCGCGTTGTAAAATGAAATGCAACAAAAAAGACATGTTCGTCTGATATACTAGAATTCCCCAACTCAGTATAG
>NZ_JBIMJQ010000068.1:0-1168 GCF_043674215.1 Streptococcus sp. A22 | reverse complement strand
TTGGGATAGTTATTGATCCAATTTTCGATAAAAGCGACTTCTTTCGGGGTCGTTTTTGTGGTTCCTTTCGGCAACCATCGTCGGATAAGCCTATTGTGATTCTCGTTCGTGCCTCTCTCCCAAGAGGAATAAGGGTGAGCGTAGTAGATATATTCCTCCAGAAACACTTCTGACAAGCGACTAAACTCGGTTCCATTATCTGTAGTAATGGATTTGATTTGGAACTCCTTCAAGACGATTTTCAAGGCCTGATTCACAGCCTCAGCCGATTTATTTGGAATCAATCGAATGATTTGGTGGCGACTTCTCCTGTCCGTCAAGACCAAAAGGCATTTGTTTCTCGCTCTCGTCAATAGAACCGTGTCAATTTCATAGTGTCCAAGCTCCAGTCGAAGATTGATCACCTCTGGCCGCTCTTCAATTGACTTTCCAGCAGGCTTAAAGTTTGGACTCGCCTGTTTTTTGGTAGTCCTCCCTTTTCTAGGATAAAGCATATCCTTCTTGGTCAAGCCGAGATGCCCCTTGTGAATCCAGTAGTAGATGGTTGAAATCCCCACATTGATGTCCTTGGTTCTAACCATCATTTCAGGCGAGAATTTTTCCATATTGTAGTGCCGAATTTTATCAGCGAGTTCCTTTGTTAAGCTCAGTTTTCTAACGGACTTTTTCCGATTTTTCTCATACAGATTTTGGGCATAATCAGCGGAATAGAGTTTTTTGAAGCGACCTTTTCGGACTTGTTGTAGGGTCGTCCCTCGTATCACTTCATTGTGAATGGTCTGCGGAGCCTTTCCCAATAAGCGAGCGATTTCCCGATTGGATTTCCCTTCGCCTTTCCACCGTTCAATTTGTCTGCGGTTTTCGATTGTCAAATGTTTTCCTTTTGGTGTATAATGTGTATGCATCTCCGTGTCTTCCTACCTTGTGTTTGTGGTGAACTACAAGTATAACACGGAGGTGTTTTCTTTTACCTACAAGGAACTTTCATTTGTCAACAGGTACCCTTGAACCTGTCTTGTTGGCTCAGCCAAGGCTCTCATTCGCCTTGGTAAACCAGCCTAACAGGTCCAAGCCTGTTAACAAACGAAACCAGAACAGACAGCTGAACCAGTTGAAACAGCTGTTTTTTGGCTAGGTTGGGGTGGCTAACTTCATTATAGAACTTTCG
>NZ_JBIMJQ010000067.1:0-1257 GCF_043674215.1 Streptococcus sp. A22 | reverse complement strand
GGATGTAGGAGGATGGGAGTAAATTGCCCGCCTCCTCTTTTTATAGCTTATTTAGATTGGAGAACATTTATGAACACTCGTGTCTTTAAGGATATCTCAAAGGTTCAACACAGGGCATGGCTAGGATTTACAACTAGACAGGTTATTTTTGTATTTCCAGCTGTCGCCCTAACCATTTTGGTACTGGGCTTGAACCTATTTTATTGGCAATTTGGGGATTGGTTTGTCTATGGTTTTGTTTTTAGCTTTACCATTCCACTCATGTTATTTGGGGTCTATCGCCCTAATGATTTACCATTTGAAACCTACCTCAAGTACCGTTTTCATTATGAACTAACAGTACCAGATCGTACATTTACTGGAAGAAAAGGAGACCAACGTGAAAAAATTAAAACACTCAATGAAACCAAAGAAACCTTCTAATGACCAAAAGCAAAAGACGAAAACACAGAAGCAGGAGATCAGACCTTCTACCGTAAATACGTTAGCCTATCAAGGGCTTTTTCAGAATGGCCTTATGCAGGTCAGCCCAAGCTATTTCTCACAAACCTATCTCTTAGGAGATGTCAATTATCAAACAGTTGGCTTAGAAGATAAGGGAGCTATCGTGGAGAAATATTCCGATTTAATCAATTCACTGGATGATCAGACCAATTTCCAACTGACTATTTTCAATCAAAAAGTTAATTTGGAAAAATTCCGTAAGAGTATTCTCTATCCCTTGCAGGAAGATGGATTTGATGCTTATCGTGATGAATTGAATCGCATGATGAATGCCAACTTAGAGGCGGGTGAGAACAACTTTTCAGCTGTCAAGTTTCTTTCATTTGGCAAGAGCGACCAAACACCAAAACTAGCTTTTCGTTCTCTATCACAGATTGGGGAATATTTCAAAAGTGGCTTTTCAGAGATTGATGTATCTCTTGGTTTACTTGGTGGAGAGGAGCGAGTGAATGTCCTTGCGGATATGTTACGAGGTGAAAATCATTTACCGTTTTCTTACAAGGATTTGACCCTCTCAGGTCAATCCACCAAACACTTTATTGCCCCAACCTACCTTTCCTTTAAACACAAGAATCATATTGAATTGGACGATCGATTATTACAGATTGTTTATGTTCGTGACTATGGCATGGAGTTAGGGGATAAATTTATTCGTGACCTCATGCAGTCAGATTTAGAAGTGATGATTAGCCTACATGCTAAAGGCTCTACCAAGTCTGAAACCATGACCAAGCTGCGAACCAAGAAGACCTT
>NZ_JBIMJQ010000066.1:0-1410 GCF_043674215.1 Streptococcus sp. A22 | reverse complement strand
GTCTCTAAGAAGGATTTATCAAATGAAATTGACACTAGGCCATTTTCTGTATCCACCTGTTGCAAGGTATATTTCGTGACCTCCGTTCCTTCTTTTAAGACAGAACCGTCTTTGAGGATGACATCCGTCATCAGATAGCTGCGATAAACACCATTATACTCATCATGCTTTTCATCATAGTTATCTTCAAAACCATATTCAAATAAATCTGTCGCACGATTACTTGGAATCATCGCTCCAACTAAGCGATAGTTAAAGATTTGATGCAAGGCCACTTCTTTCCCATCAAGGCTGTCATCTTTATGAGACAAGTCAATCACCACATCTTTTTGTGGGTCTAGTTTGGGAACATTATTAACCACTGTTTCCGTGACATAGGCCAAGCCAAAATCAATCTGATAGGCTGTATTTTCATACTGACCACCTGTTTTGGTCAACTCATTTTTTACCGTCATCGGAAGCGTGACAACCAAGGTTTGACCAGTCTTCACATAGGTCTCATAAAATGTTTTGGGATCATCGCTACTAAGAACTTGAATGGCTCCTTTAGGTGTAAACTGACGTTTAGCTATGGCATCTTGGACGACTTTCGGAGCTTCTGACAAACTTGCGTAGGTGCTGACAGAGATACCAGATACACGATTGCCAGCCTTATCCAAAACTTGAATGCCATCAGAATTTAGGGTAAGGACTTCTTCTGGGTAATCGTCTACCATGTAAAATCCCTTGGCAAGAACGTCATCCGTCACAACCATGTCCTTGTATTGACTGTAATCCAAGACAATTTTGTAATAATTGACTGTATTCGGAAGGACAGTCTTTCCATCAATTGACATGCCTTCTTGATTGGTATTAGACTTGTGTGGAGTTACTTTAGGGACAAAATTGGTCACCGTGTTGGTTTCATAGGCTTGCCCAAAGTCCACCTGATAGGCCACGTTTTCATAAGACTTCCCTGAATTAAGCATGGTTTCCAAAACCGTCATTGGAGTGACAATGGTAATATTCTCCCCCTTGGTCACATAAGATTCAAAAAAGACTTGTGGGTCCTCAGGCATGAAAACTTGAAAAGCTCCTTTAGGCTGAATTTTTTGTTTCGAAAGGGCTGCTTGTAGCGTTTTAGGAGCTTCAGTTAATTGAGAATAAGCCTTCACCGTGATTCCTGAAACTGTTTTGCCATCAGATGTGACAAACTGAATCGCTGCTTCATCCGGCAATAAAGCTTCTTCTGGATAATCATCCACAAAGTAAAAACCTTGTGCAATCTGAGAATTGTCTGCTTTAATACCTCGGTATTGGTCCAAGTCCCATGAGAGAGTATAGTGATTTTGACTTCCCACTAGCATGGGCTTACCATTGATGTCCACTTTGTCTTTATTGAGGTTTTGTTTCTTGGATTCTGGAGAAACA
>NZ_JBIMJQ010000065.1:0-1730 GCF_043674215.1 Streptococcus sp. A22 | reverse complement strand
ACTGACTCAGAGATTGACTCAGAGACGGATTCAGATACAGATTCTGATACTGACTCAGAAATGGATTCTGATACTGACTCTGAGATTGACTCTGATACGGATTCTGAGATAGATTCTGAAACGGATTCAGAAACTGACTCAGAGATTGACTCTGATACGGATTCAGAAATGGATTCTGAAACGGACTCTGAAACGGATTCAGAGACTGACTCAGAGATTGATTCAGAAATGGATTCTGAAATGGATTCAGACACTGATTCTGAGATTGATTCTGATACGGATTCAGAGACTGACTCTGATACTGATTCAGAAACTGACTCTGAAACGGACTCAGAGATTGATTCTGATACAGACTCGGAGATTGACTCAGAGACGGATTCGCTGATTGATTCAGAGATTGACTCTGATACTGACTCTGAGATTGACTCTGATACTGACTCGCTTACTGATTCAGAAATTGATTCTGATACTGACTCAGAGATTGACTCAGAAACGGATTCAGATACTGATTCTGATACTGACTCAGAGATTGACTCAGAAACGGATTCAGATACTGACTCAGATACTGATTCTGAGATTGATTCAGAAACGGACTCGGATACTGACTCTGAAACTGATTCAGAGATTGACTCAGATACTGATTCAGACACTGACTCGCTTACTGATTCTGAGATTGATTCTGAAACTGACTCTGAAATTGACTCAGACACAGATTCGCTGACTGACTCGGATACTGATTCAGAAACGGACTCAGAGATTGATTCTGATACTGACTCTGATACTGACTCAGATACTGATTCTGATACTGATTCAGATACTGATTCTGATACTGACTCTGAAATGGATTCTGATACTGATTCAGAAATTGATTCTGAGATTGACTCAGAAACGGACTCAGAGATTGACTCAGATACTGATTCTGAGATTGATTCTGAAACTGACTCTGATACTGATTCGCTGATTGATTCAGATACTGATTCAGAAATTGATTCTGAAACTGACTCTGATACTGATTCAGAAATTGATTCAGAGACTGACTCTGATACTGATTCAGAAACTGACTCTGAAACGGACTCAGAGATTGACTCTGATACTGACTCAGAAACTGATTCTGAAACTGACTCGCTTACTGATTCAGATACAGATTCTGATACTGACTCAGAAATTGATTCTGAAACGGACTCAGAGATTGACTCTGATACTGATTCAGAAATTGATTCTGATACTGACTCAGAGATTGACTCTGATACTGATTCAGATACTGACTCGCTTACTGATTCAGAAATTGATTCTGAGATAGATTCTGAAACTGATTCAGAAACTGACTCTGAAACGGATTCAGAAATTGATTCAGAAACTGATTCAGAAATTGATTCTGAAACTGATTCAGAAATTGATTCTGATACTGACTCAGAAACTGACTCAGAGATTGATTCTGAAACTGACTCTGAAATTGACTCAGACACAGATTCGCTGACTGACTCTGATACTGATTCAGAAACGGACTCAGAGATTGACTCTGAAACTGATTCAGATACTGACTCTGATACTGACTCAGAAATTGATTCAGATACTGACTCAGAGATTGATTCAGAAACGGACTCAGAGATTGACTCAGATACAGATTCTGAGATTGATTCAGAAACGGACTCTGAGATTGACTCTGATACTGATTCAGAAATTGATTCTGATACTGACTCTGATACTGATTCAGAAATTGATTCTGATAC
>NZ_JBIMJQ010000064.1:0-1826 GCF_043674215.1 Streptococcus sp. A22 | reverse complement strand
AGTTGAGACAAATCTACATCCAAACTAGCAATAACCAGAGAGCCCTCTTCTCGGAGAGATATTGCCTGATGAACACTTGTTTTGTGCTCATCAACAGTTTTTTCTTTGTCTTGAACAGTTTCATCAACTCTTGTTTCAAGCTCAGGCTCGTAAGTCATGAGAAACTGTTCAATATCTCGGCTAATCCGATCCGCTAAATTATTAGCCACACGATAAACATTGACCAAATTGGCTCCCCTACTCTTTTGTAAGAGCGAATCCGGCGATATGGTTTGGTAATGACCATTTGAGTCTAATAATTGAAACCGAGTGGCCAGATTAAACAAGGCTACTTCTATCACCAAGTCTTTTTCAGACGGCGATAATTTATCAAGTTTTTGGAGACCCTTATGACCGAATACTTGAGTATAAGTCAACAGGTCATGAGCAGTATCATAAGGACTAGCCTGGACAAAAGCTGAAACGTCCGTCTCAAAGTGAAGTACCTGAACAGGGCTTTGGACTTCCTTTCTATTCACAATAAATTCTTGGATAAGGCTATCCCAATCCTCATCAAAGTGGTTTGCTTGGTAATATAAAAATTCCTCAAGCAAGGCTCTATCGCGAGGAATGGTGGCTCTCATCATTTGTAGTAAGACTTCTTGATTCATTTTCCCCTCCCATTTTAAAAAAGGCTGAGAGTGTTTCTCAGCCCTTTGTGTTAATCTAGGACCAAGGCTCGTTGGTCTCTTTCTTGTGGTATACCTTCCAATACAGTAGCCACGTAGTGTTGTAAGAAATGACTTTTCTGGTCTAGTAAATCTTTTTGCAAGGCGAGGTGAACCAAATCTCCAAAATAATCCTGACTGGAAATGGCTAAGTCCTGTTGAATCATGGCCTGTAAGGTTTCAAGGCTAAGTGGTGAATAATCGTCACTATCCAAAACCTCATACTGTTCCAAGGTGTCAGAAAGACTATTTGAGGACATTAGATCCATAATAAAACTAGAGCCTTCACCTGTTCGGTACAGCTTTTCCAGAATATCAGTCATATCAGCTTTTACTTCATCCTGATAACCATCCACTTTATCTCGTAGCTCATCACTTATCAAGGACAGGTCATCTTCATCCATATAATCTTGATAAACTTGATTGAGGATTGTTCTATCAGAAATACTTAATTCCAAAGAGAGAAAGGCTTTGATAAACTCTTGGTAATCGTCCTTCTCCATTTCAGACAAAGCCTCTTTCATTGTGTCAAAGTTCCAAGCCATCACACAACTCCTTTTGTGAGACTAGTGGTGAATGTCCAGATTGTAGCTCATCTAAATCAGCTTGACCATCACCATCTGTGTCAATAGCATATGGATTGGTTCCCAGAGCTAGTTCCTGAGCGTCTGTCAAACCATCATGGTCTGAATCCTTTTCATAAATGGTTTTTGGATTCATTTACTTCTCCTCCTTTTTCTTCAGTCCATAAGCTGTACCGAGTAAAATCCCAGCCCCAATCAAGCCCAAAAGGGATTCCTGTTCCCCTGTATTTGGCAAAACGCTTGCTGGAACAGGCGGTGCAATAGTCTCAATTGGTGGTTGAGGTGGTGTGGGTTGATTTGGACTTGGTTCTTCAGGTTGAGGTGTATGTGTTACAACTGTATTTGAGCTGATGACATAGCCATTCACTGTATGATGGTAGGTATTCTCCACCTGACCAGTCGCAATCCGTTTCATCTGCAGGTAAACATCTGCCTGAAAAGTTGAATCATCAGAGATAGTCTCTAAGAAGGATTTATCAAATGAAATTGACACTAGGCCATTTTCTGTATCCACCTGTTGCAAGGTATATTTCGT
>NZ_JBIMJQ010000063.1:0-1870 GCF_043674215.1 Streptococcus sp. A22 | reverse complement strand
ATCAAATCATTTCAACTGGCGATACCATGCTGGGTGGCTACTCAAGAATATTGGATTCAACAGGATTCTTTGTCTATGATAGCTTCAAAACAGGTGAGACCCTTAGTTTTAACTATCAAAATCTTCAAAATGCACGATTTGATGGTAAAAAGATTAGTCGAGTGACTTACGATATTACCAACCTTGTATCACCAGCTGGAACCGATGCCGTGAAATTGGTTGTGCCAAATGATCCTACCGAAGGCTTCATTGCCTATCGAAATGACGGAAATGGTGACTGGCGAACAGACAAGATGGAGTTTCGTGTAGTTGCTAAGTATTTCTTGGAAGACGGTTCACAAGTCACCTTCTCCAAAGAAAAACCAGGAGTCTTCACGCATTCTTCCCTCAATCATAATGACATTGGTCTAGAATATGTCAAAGATACTTCTGGGAAATTTGTGCCGATTAATGGTTCAACCGTTCAAGTGACTAATGAAGGTCTGGCCCGTTCGTTGGGTTCCAATCGTGCAAGTGATTTGAATTTAGCTGAGGAATGGGATACCACATCAAGTCGTTATGCTTATAAAGGAGCAATTGTCTCAACAGTTACATCAGGAAATACCTACACAGTCACCTTTGGCCAAGGCGATATGCCACAGAATGTTGGCTTGTCATACTGGTTCGCCTTAAATACCCTACCAGTTGCACGTACAGTGACACCTTATAGTCCCAAACCTCATGTAGCGGTGGAACTTGAACCCGTTCCAGAACCTATTACGGTAACACCAGATGTCTTTACTCCTAAAACATTTACACCAGAAAAGCCTGTAACCTTTACGCCAAAGCCTTTGGAAGAAGTGGTGCAGCCTAGTCTAACTTTGACCAAGGTAACCTTACCTGTCAAACCTATTCCAAAAGAACTTCCAACGCCACCACAAGTTCCGACTGTTCATTATCATGCGTACCGTTTGACGACAACTCCAGAGATTATGAAAGAAGTGGTCAATAGTGACCAAGCTAATCTTCATGAGAAAACTGTCGCAAAAGATTCAACAGTGATTTATCCCCTAACAGTTGATGCCTTATCGCCCAATCGTGCACAAACGACTAGTCTCATTTTTGAGGACTACTTGCCTGCTGGTTACCTATTTGATAAGGAAACAACACAAAAAGAGAATGGAAACTATGTCCTTAACTTTGATGTGACTAAGAATTTTGTGACCTTGACTGCAAAGGAAAACTTGTTGCAGGAGGTTAATAAAGATTTAACCAAGGTTTATCAACTGACTGCTCCAAAACTCTATGGTTCTGTTCAAAATGATGGGGCAACCTATTCCAATAGTTACAAACTCCTTTTGAACAAGGATACAACCAATGCTTACACAGTCACTTCAAATGTTGTAACGGTTCGTACACCAGGTGATGGGGAGACAACCACACTCATTACACCAGATAAAAACAATGAAAATGCGGATGGTGTCCTCATTAATGACATGGTCGTAGCCCTTGGCACAACCAACCACTACCGATTGATTTGGGATTTGGACCAGTATAAGGGAGATCGTTCTGCTATAGAGACAATTGCACGAGGCTTCTTCTTTGTGGACGATTACCCAGAGGAAGTGCTTGATGTGGTGGAAAATGGGACGGCTGTTACAACCCTTGACGGTCAGAAGGTATCAGGAATTACGGTTAAAAACTATGCTTCCCTAAATGAAGCCCCTAAAGACCTTCAAGATAAATTGGCTCGTGCTAAGATTACACCGACAGGTGCCTTTCAAGTCTTTTTGCCGGATGACAACCAAGCCTTTTATGACCAGTATGTTCAAACAGGAACTTCTTTAGCTCTTTTGACCAAAATGACGGTGAAAGATAGTCTCTATGGTCA
>NZ_JBIMJQ010000062.1:0-1987 GCF_043674215.1 Streptococcus sp. A22 | reverse complement strand
AGAACAGACAGCTGAACCAGTTGAAACAGCTGTTTTTTGGCTAGGTTGGGGTGGCTAACTTCATTATAGAACTTTCGGTCATTTTATATAAATTTTTATTCGTAAAAAAATATCACTAAAGTACTTGACGTCTATCTAAATATACTATATACTTAGTATGAAATATCAATGGCCGCCCTTGCTTCAATTGCACAGACATGTTCTGATGGGTGGTTTTTTTATTTAAGGAGTGTTCAGATGAGTAGTTTTTCACATAAGAGTTTTGAGGAGCAAGTTGCTTTATTAGAATCAAGAGGTATGCAGTTTTCTGGAGAACAGGACAAGAAAAAAGCTGAGCAAAAGTTATCAATAATCTCTTACTATAAATTAAAGGAATTTGCTAGACCTTTTTCAAAAATTGTGACAGTTGATGGTGAACGCCAAATAAATTATCAAAATACTCCATTCAAAAAAATTACTGTTAGATATTATCAAGATAAACGATTACGTCTCCATCTATTGGATGCTCTCGAAGACATTGAGGTAGCTTTAAAAACCCAAGTAGCGTTTGTTTTAGGTTATAGAAGATTAGGGCCATATGGATATTTAAATTTCTCACAGTGGTGCAACAAAAAAGAGTACTGCAAGCATTACCTAACATATCGAGAAGATAAATTTAAAAAGCAGCTAAAAGCTGAATTGAAAAGAACAACTTCTCCAGAAATCAAGGAAAAATTGAGAATTGACAATATGAAATATCCTCCAATTTGGTTGGCTATTAACCTAATGACGTTCGGTCAGATAATCAACCTTATCGAATTAATGTCAACAAATAATATTAGACAAATAGCTAAACAATATGATTGCAGTGATGCTGAGTTACTTTCTTGGTTGAAATGTTTAAACTTATTAAGGAATATGTGCGCTCACAATTCTAATATTATTGATCTTAAGATGCACACGACACCAATGCTTCGTGAGGAATGGAAGGAACTCTTATACGAGCTAAAAGAAGGTGTTTATTCAAACCGCATTGCTCTGCCGATTATTATAGTGAAATATATGATGGATGCTATTGATAACCAATATAATTTTAGAGAAATTTTTGGTTCATTTAGAAAATTAATTGACAAAAGCCAAAAGCAAGCAAATTACTACGGACTTAAAAGCAAGGAAGTGTTGAATAGTTTGCAAAATAATTCTTTGTACACTAGAATTTGAAATTAGAATAATTTTTATTTGATAAATATTGAATCAATGTATTAAAAAGTCACTCAATAGTAGTGACTTTTTAAAATACTTACATAAGCTAGATTCAGTTGAATCAAAAGAGTATCTTTACTTTAGGATGCTATCCTTTTTAGGGTACTGCATTCCAGTATTATCAAGTTCAAAAATTTGATTGTATATATTCATTTTAAAATACTACATGAAATTCAATACCATATAGATGTAAAAAATAATAGTAGGAGTAATAATGCTGATAAATTTGAAAGTTTTATAACTGATACTTTAAACTGAGTACTTGAAGAACATATAAAAACACTAAAAACTCAAGAAGAAGTAGATGATTTTTTGAAAAATCTGAGTAGGCTGATTTTTCTGAAGCCTATAAAATCATAATGGAAGGTATATCAAATCAAATGGTTAACGATGCTAAAACTTTAATGCACGAAAATTCCCTATTTTTTAGAAATGAAGAATCTGAAATTCTCGCGCGGATAAATCAAAAGTGGGCTAATGCATTTGTCGCATCATACTCAATGTATATGATGGTGTTTGAAGCAGTGAAAGAATACTCTGAATTTGTTAATAAGATAGATAACTAAGAAAGGGAAAAATCAATACAGACATTCTCTACTTTATGTTATAATAATTTTACAAAAAGTATAAAATGCTTGATTAAGGAGAAAAGAATGGTACAATCCATTAGCACAGCACAGCACAGCACAGCACAGCACAGCACAGCACAGCACAGCACAGCACAGCACAGCACAGCACAGCACAG
>NZ_JBIMJQ010000061.1:0-2034 GCF_043674215.1 Streptococcus sp. A22 | reverse complement strand
CTGCACGTTTGGTTCGTCTTCTTTAATTTTCAAAGGTCTTGTCGTCCTTGCGACAACTATATCAGTATATCACATCCGTGATTTCCTGTCAACTACTTTTTGAAACTTTTTTTCGTTTCTACTTCGCCAACAGTCCCTCACGAGACAACTTCATTATTCTATCATCTATAGCTAATACTGTCAATAGCTTTTGAACACTTTTTTGAAAAAAATAAGCCGGTCATGTGACCAGCTTAGTGATTAGCGTGTTGGAACGTAATTTAGTTCATCTTTATGTTCTGCAAGGAAGTCTCCGAGCTCTGACTCAGGGATTTCACGGAGGTAGAGGTTGGCACGAATGGTTACGTCATCTTCGCGACAAGTTGAGAGAACCAGGTAGTTGTCTGATGCTTTAATCTCAATATTATCATTTTTTGCTACTGCACCTTCACGAACTGCTGTCAACTGCTCTTCGAACTGTTGGTCGCTATCGAAACTTGTGCGATAGAAGGCTGTCGACTCATGAACAATAATCATGAAAGCGGCCTGATAGTAATGAACTTTTTCCGGAGTACGGACGACAACATAGGGATGAGCATCAAAGAAGGCCTGATCATCGTAGAAGTTGACATCGTTAAACATACGGCTATCCGGCACTTTTGAGCCACGGGCATGTCCAAAAAGCCAGGTCAACTTGTCACTAAAGTCTGTTTTATTGTCCATATCCATGAATACTGTACCCATATATGGGTCTTCACCGGATCCATCAAAGAGTTTTGATAAGTAGGTTGTATTGTCACCATTATATACAACTGGTTCATCCAAGTTGGTACCTGGTGCGTAGACGTAGGCAATAGTATCAGGGTTAACCCCTTTGAGACCGTCAAATTGCTCTTTAAGGGCTGCCTTTTCTTCCTCTGAAATCTGATAGGATGTTGCAGATGACGATGATGTTGCCTGCTGGCTTGAGCTTGGCTGGTTGTTTCCTGATGCAGTAGAGTTTTTTCCACCTTGAAGACCAAAGAAGGCTGATAGGGCAATACCTGCAACAGCTACAAAGGCTAGCAGAGCTATTATAAGTTTATTATTTTTTTTATTTCGCATAATTCACCTTAAAAAATAAAGTTGCCCTGAGGCAACTTTATCTATGATAGCTTAGACTAATTATTTAGCTGCGCTTGTTTTTGGAAGTGTTTTAGAACCAGTAGCAGTTTTAGCTGGAGCTACAGATTTAGCACCACCGTTGTTAGCTGCTGGAGCTACAGGAGCGCCTGCTTTTGCTTGTTCTACTTGTTCAGGAGTCAAACCAGCGTTAAGAGCTTCTGCAATAGCAGCATCAAGGTCTGCTTTTGCTTTTTCAAGTTTTGCAGCTGCTTCTGCTTTCTTAGCAACCCAGTTGTTCAAGTCTTCTTGTGCTACTGCAACTGCAGTTTCGCGTGTTGTTACTACACCTTCAAGTTTAGCGATTTCACCATCATAGAAGTTGATTGCTGAAGTTACATCATTGAATCCTTCAACTGGAGTACCTACATTTAAAAGACCAATAGTATAGTCTTTTTCAGCTTTTTTCGCAGCAACATCATCTTGTGCAGCTTTAAGATCTTCTTTTGTTGCTGCAAGTGTTGCTTCGCGACCAGTTACGTTCAATGTGACGCTGTCAAATTCAACTTTAGCTGCGTCTGCATATGCTTTCAAAGTTGAAATCTTAAGTCCCAAGTTTTCTACAACATAGTCATAGCTAGTGTTTGGTTTGTTGTGTGCACCAGTTGCATTGTTGTTTGCAAGTACTGCAGATGAAGTTGCAACCAATGCTGCAACTGTTGCCAAAGTTACGAATGTTTTTTTCATGATAAAAAACTCCTTATGTTTTTCTTTTTTTATTACTGCCACTGCAGATACCTATATTATAAGCTGATTTTTTATCTATGTCAAGAGTTTTTTAAAAAAAATTAAGGATTTTTTTAGAAAATTATTTGTGCGAAAGTTCTATAATGAAGTTAGCCACCCCAACCTAGCCAAAAAACAGCTGTTTCAACTGGTTCAGCTGTCTGTTCT
>NZ_JBIMJQ010000060.1:0-2047 GCF_043674215.1 Streptococcus sp. A22 | reverse complement strand
GATAGCCTTTTTGAAGGGTTTCAAGTGGATTTAGAATCAACCGCCAACTTGGTTAAGTCACTAGCGGACTTTAATCCGACGGTGTGGTCTTACATGACAGCCATTACCAAGGGGATTATGCAGCCCTTGGGAGTAGCTATTCTTGCGGTTGTTCTCGTACTCGAATTTTCAAAAATGGCCAAGAAAATCGCAAACTCAGGTGGTGCAATGACCTTTGAAGCCATGGCACCTATGATTGTCAGCTACATCATGGTCGCGGTCGTGATTACCAATACGACGGTTATTGTGGAAGCCATTATTGCCATTGCCTCTTATGTTATTGAACAAGTGGCAAGTCTTGTCACGAATGGTGGTGCTAATTATGATACCATCTCAGGCATTAAGGGATCTGGAATTGTAGGAAAAATGATTATTGGCTTTTTTGCGATTCTCATTTGGTTGGTACGAATGGCCAGCATCATGGTTGTCAATATCTTGATTACCATTCGCTTTATCCAACTCTATCTGATGATTCCTTTTGCCCCTATTACCATTCCGACCTTCCTTAGTGATGACTGGAGAAGTGTTGGGATTGGTTACCTTAAAAACATCATGGTCTATGCAGTTCAAGGTATTTTGATTTTTCTAATTGTATCTCTTGTTCCCTTGTTTGAATCGGCTGGAAAGATTGCCGTATCAAATGGAGCTGGAGTTATGGAATCACTCGCCATTATGTTTGGTGGCTTGGTACAGGCCATATTGTTAATCATTGCCTTGGTTGGCAGTCAACGGACCGCCCGAAGTATTTTGGGGATGTAGGAGGATGGGAGTAAATTGCCCGCCTCCTCTTTTTATAGCTTACTTAGATTGGAGAACATTTATGAACACACGTGTCTTTAAGGACATTTCAAAGGTTCAACACAGGGCATGGCTGGGATTTACAACTAGACAGGTTATTTTTGTATTTCCAGCCGTCGCCCTAACCATTTTGGTATTGGGCTTGAACCTATTTTACTGGCAATTTGGGGATTGGTTTGTCTATGGTTTTGTTTTTAGCTTTACCATTCCACTCATGTTATTTGGGGTCTATCGACCCAATGATTTACCATTTGAAACCTATCTCAAGTACCGATTTCATTATGAACTAACGGTGCCAGACCGCACATTTACTGGAAGAAAAGGAGACCAACGTGAAAAAATTAAAACACTCAATGAAACCAAAGACCTCTTCTAATGACAAAAAGCAAAAGACGAAAGCACAGAAGCAGGAGATCAGCCCCTCTACCGTAAATACGTTAGCCTATCAAGGGCTTTTTCAGAATGGCCTCATGCAGGTCAGTCCAAGTTATTTCTCACAAACCTATCTCTTAGGAGATGTTAATTATCAAACAGTTGGCTTAGATGATAAAGGAGCTATTGTTGAGAAATATTCCGATTTAATCAATTCACTAGATGATAAGACCAATTTCCAACTGACCATTTTCAATCAAAAGGTCAATTTGGAAAAATTCCGTAAGAGTATTCTCTATCCCTTACAGGAAGATGGGTTTGATGCTTATCGTGATGAATTGAATCGCATGATGGATGCCAACTTAGAGGCGGGTGAGAACAACTTTTCGGCTGTCAAGTTTCTTTCATTTGGCAAGAGCGACCAAACACCAAAACTAGCTTTTCGTTCTCTGTCACAGATTGGGGAATATTTCAAGAGTGGCTTTTCTGAGATTGATGTGTCTCTTGGTCTGCTCGGTGGAGAGGAGCGAGTGAATGTCCTTGCGGATATGTTGCGGGGTGAAAATCATTTACCGTTCTCTTACAAGGATTTGACCCTGTCAGGTCAATCCACCAAACACTTTATGGCCCCAACCTACCTTTCCTTTAAACACAAGAATCATATTGAATTGGACGATCGATTATTACAGATTGTCTATGTTCGTGACTATGGTATGGAGCTAGGGGATAAATTTATTCGTGACCTCATGCAGTCAGATTTGGAAGTGATGATTAGCCTACATGCTAAAGGCTCTACCAAGTCTGAAACCATGACCAAGCTGCGAACCAAGAAGACCTT